>DASUPH010000176.1:0-2265 GCA_036276275.1 Candidatus Limnocylindrales bacterium | reverse complement strand
GGCGCCACGCTGCCGGTCGGCGATCGCCTGGGCCTCGTCGAGCCGCAGGCTGATCACCCGGCTGATCGAGTCGTCACCGACCGTGACGCCGTACAGGGCGTCGGCCGCCTCGATCGTGCCCCGGTTGTGAGTGATGACGATGAACTGCGTCCGGTCGGCCAGGCTCCGGAGCGCGTCGGAGAAGCGCCCGACGTTCGCCTCGTCGAGCGCGGCGTCGACCTCGTCGAGGACGCAGAACGGGACAGGCCGGACCTCGAGCATCGCGAACAGAAGCGCGACCGCCGTCAGGGCTCGCTCGCCGCCGGACAGCATCGCGAGCGCCTGGGCCTTCTTGCCCGGCGGCCGGGCGACGATCTCGATCCCGGTCGCGGCGAGATCCTCCGGGTCGGTCAGCGCGAGGCGGGCGAAGCCGCCGCCGAAGAGCTGCTGGAACCGGGTGTCGAACGCGGTCTCGAGGGCCGCGAACGTCGTCCGGAACTGGTCGGCGATCATCGTGTTGAGCTCGGCGATGAGCTGGCGCGTCCGATCGATCGCGGAACGGAGGTCGTGCTGCTGGGCGTCCAGCGTCTCGAGGCGCTGGCGGACCGCGTCGTGCTCCTCGACGGCGAAGGGGTTGGCCGCACCGAGCTCGTGGTAGCGCCGCCGGAGATGGGCCAGGCGACCAGGGCTGGGCGGCTCCGTCACTGGTGGCTGGCCGGCCCATCGCGCCGCAACCGCGTCGAGCGCCGATTCGAGGGCCGCGGCCTCGTCCGAGTCGCCCGATCCGTCGGATCCGTCGTCGTCGGCCTCGTCGTCGGCCGGAGCGTGGCCGTCGAGGGCGTCGCGCTCGCCGGCGGAACGTGGGCCCGGGCCGACGGCGATCGGAACGACGCCGGCCTCGGCCTCCAATCGGAGCCGGCCGAGATCGCCAAGCCCGGCCAGCTCGACGAGCAGCTGCTCACGAAGCGAATCGCGACCCAGCCGCGCCTCGAGGTCCGCCCGATCGGCGGATCGCAGCCGGTCGTCGGCTGCTCGGAGTCGCTCCCGGGCGGCAGAGGAATCCCGCTCGGCCGTCGTCAGTCGATCGCGGGCGGCAGTGTCTGCGGCACGGACCTCGGCCAACGCCGTGGCGGCACGCGCCTCGGTCTCGAACGCCGCCGCCAGCTCCTGGCCCACGAGGCGCCGCTCCTCGGCGATCCGTTCCTCCCGTTCGGCGAGTGCGACCACGTCGCGTTCGGCCCGGGCGATCCGTTCCTCGTCCATCGCGATCGTCGCCTCGGCCCGGGCCCGCCGGCCCTCGATCTCGCGGCGGGCGGCGTCGGCCGCGGCCTGATCGGCGGCCAGCCGGTCCCGACGGGCACGGAGATCCTCGATCCGGGCTTCCCACGTGGCGAGCGCGGCCGGCTCGCCGGTGGTGAGTACGGCACCCGTGGCCTCCGGCGCGGCGTCGTCCCAGATCGACGCGCCCTCGAGCGACGCGAGCCCTTCGCGAGCGCGTCCGACCTCGGCCGCGAGGCGCTCGATCTGGGCCGCGTGCCAGCCCGATTCACGAACGACGGCCTCGAGCTCGCGGGCCGTGGCGCGCTCGGCCTCTTCGGCGCGGCGCCGCTCCGCGACCGCCCGGCTCTCCGCCGTCGCCGCGTCCTCCACGGCCGCCCGCCTCTCACCTGCGACGCGGTCGGCGGTTGTCGCTTCGGCCGCGGCCACCTCGGCCTCGCTCGCGAGACGGGCGAGCTCGACCCGCAATCGCTCTGCCTCCGCGCGACGCTCGAGGGGCGCGTCGCCTCGACCGAGTCGAACCGCGGCACCGGTGACGACCGCCGAACCGTCGCGGACGACGAGCGTCCAGCCGGCGGGCAGTTCCGGCTGGAGGGCGAGGGCCGCGGGCAGGTCGGCCACGCAGCCGACTCGGGCCAGCAATCGCGTGACGGCCCCGGTCGGGTCGCGTCGGATCGCCTCGACGAGCGGCCGGCCCCCCGACTCGCCCAGGCGTTCCGCGAACCGGCGGCCCGATGGATCGGCCGATGGTCCGCCTTCGAGACGCTCGCGGACGACGAGGGTTCCGCGCTCGGCCGCGAGGTCGGGCGCGACCGCCTCGTCGACGAGATACGCCCGGCCGAGCTCGTCCAGGGCCGCTTCCACCGCGGGCCGCAATTCCACGTCGACGACCAGCTCGTCGTCGACGCGGCGCCCGCCCCGGCGTTTCGCGGCGCGGGCGATTCCTCGCTCGCCCTCCTCCCGGATCCGCTCCTCGAGGGCGTCGACGCGCGCCTGGAGGGCAGCCAG
>DASUPH010000175.1:0-11479 GCA_036276275.1 Candidatus Limnocylindrales bacterium | reverse complement strand
TCCTCTTCGCGGCGATGCATGCCGTCGGCCTGGCCAACCAGCCGACAAGCCGGCGAGCCGACGACGGGCTGGCCCTCCGCGGCGCCTGGATCGCGGCGGCGGTCCGATGCGCGCCGCCCGCCAACCGGCCGACGCCCGTCGAGCGCGACACGTGCGCACCGTATCTCGCCCGCGAGCTGACGGCGCTGGCGGGCGTGCGGGTGCTGCTTGCCCTGGGCGCGTTCGGGTGGCAGGCCTCATTCCGGGCGATCGCCGAGGCGACCGGCGCGCACGCGCGGCCACGCCCGAGGTTCGGGCACGGGGTGGTGACGCGCGCCGGACGCTATGGGCTCATCGGCTCCTACCACCCGAGCCAGCAGAACACGTTCACGGGGCGGCTGACGCAGCCGATGCTCGTCGACGTCCTGCGCCGGGCTCAGGAGCTGGCGGAAACGTCGTCCATCGCCGAATCGTGGAAGCCGGTGGACGCCCGTTGACCGGGTGACCCCGCAAGCCTACGATTCTCTCCGAGGGGTCCTCTCCCAAACGCTGAGGCCCGTTTCGCGACCAGGGGAGGGCACCAGATGCACAACGTGGTCAGCGCTTCGGCAAAGAGGATCGCCGCCATCCTCCTCGCCCTTGCGTTGCTGCTCGCCGCCTGCGGCGGAGCGTCAACTCCGTCCCCAAATTCGAACGGCGGCTCGACCGCGCCGGGCGCGGGCTCGAGCGCCGCCGGCGCCGGCGCATCGATCGACGTCGGCGCCGCTCTTTCGCCGGGCGAGACCAACGTGACGGGCAGCCTGGTCAGCTCCGGGCTCTACGCTGCGACCTGGACCTGGCATCCCGGGAATGCTGCCGATATCGGCACCGGCGGTGTCACCGTCAATTCGGACAAAGGGACGTTCGGGAGCATCTCCGTCCTGGCCGACGGCACGATCAGGTTCACGAGTGGCGCACCGGAACTCAAATCGGGCTCATACACGGGCACGGGCGCGCAGGTGCACATGAAGGACGCCAGCGGGACCCAGCTCCCATGCGGGTGGACGCTCGACAACGACGTGACGGGCACCGACGGCGTCCTGCATCTCAAGGGCACGATGGACGTCATCGGGACCGTGTTTGACTGCCCTGCCTAGAGCGCAACGCGGCATCGCGTTGGAACACCAACGTCAGACGCCGGCGGACCAGGCCTCCACATAGGCATCGAGGCGGCCGAAAACGACGCCATCGAGCGCCGCCGCCGCGTCGATGAATCGCTCCAGCATCGCCCTCCGGTGGCCGCGCCCGATGCACTCGGGATGCATCGTCACGGTCAGCAGGCCGCCCGGCGCATGGGCATGGGCGTAGCTCAGCTCCTCGGTCCAGATCTCGAGAACCTTCGACGGTGCCGACAGGCCGTCGCGGTCGCCGCCGCTCGATGGCTCGAAATGGGGCCAGTCGTCGAGCGCCCACGTCACGGGCACCTCGACGAGCGCGCCCTCGCGCCCGAACCGCGACCCGTCCGTCACGGAGTGGCGGTCGCCGTGGCGGATGCGGTAGAGGCGATAGTCGTCGGCCATCAGCGACGAGTCGTACGCGAAGCCCGCCGCCTCGACGATCTCCATGGATCTCGGTCCCAGCGACCAGTACGGCGCGCGCCAGCCGGGCGGCCGGGTCCCCGTCACCCGCTCGACGGCGGCCGCGCAGCGTTCGACCATCTCCCGCTCCTCGTCGGGCGCAAGCTCGGCGGCATCCTCGTGGAACCAGCCGTGGCAGCCGATCTCGTGACCGCCGGCAAGGATCGCCGCGGTCGAGTCCGGGAACGTGTCGAGGGTGTGGCCCGGAACGAACCACGTCGACGCGATCCCGCGGTCGGCGAGGAGCGCCAGGATCCGCGGCGCGCCGACCCGGACGCCGAACTCCGCGTGCGACATCTTGACCGGCGGATCACCGCGGCGGACGCCGTCAGAGATCGAGTCGTGGTCGAAGGTCAGGGCGACGGTCAGCCGCGGCAGGTCGGTCATTCGGACATCGTAGCCACTCGTCCGGCCGACCTCCCGTAAACTCGGCCCGCAGATGGCCACCGAAATCGACTATTACACCGTCCTCGGCGTCGAGCGGACCGCGACCGACGCCGAAATCAAGAAGGCCTATCGCCGCCTCGCCCAGCAGTGGCATCCCGACGTCAACACCGACGCCGGCGCCCAGGAACGATTCAAGCAGATCAACGAGGCCTACCAGGTCCTGTCCGATCCGCAGCGCCGCCAGACCTACGACATGTTCGGGCGGGCTGGTCTCGGCGGAGAGGGCGGCGGCTTCGAGGCGGGCTTCGGATCGTTCAGCGACATCTTCGACGCCTTCTTCGGTGGGACGGCCGCCGGGGCCGCCCGGCGCGGCCATCCGACCGCCGGCTCGGACCTCCGGTACGACCTCCGGATCACGTTCGAGGAGGCCGTTCGCGGGACGGAGAAGGAGATCGAGTTCCCGGTCTTCGGCCGCTGCGACACCTGCGCCGGGACCGGTGCGAAGCCGGGCACGGAGCCGGTCACCTGCGACCAGTGCGGTGGTCGCGGGGAGATCCGGACGACGCGCCGGACGATGCTCGGCCAGATGGTGAACGTCAGCGCCTGCCCGAAGTGCCGGGGCGAGGGCAAGATCGTCACCGAGCCATGCGAGACGTGTCACGGCGAGGGCCGAACCGAGCGGCGGCGGACGCTCCACGTCGCGATCCCGGCGGGGATCGACGAGGGTCACCAGGTCCGCCTGTCCAACGAGGGCGAGGTCGGCGTCCGCGGCGGGCCGGCGGGCTCGCTCTACGTCGCCGTCCACGTGTCGCCCCACGCGAGCCTGCGGCGCGAGGGGACCGAACTCTTCTACGAGGCCGATGTCTCGATCGCACAGGCGGCTCTCGGGACGCGGATCGCGGTCCCGACGGTCGATGGCGACGAGGAGATCGAGGTCAAGGCGGGGACCCAACCCGGAGCGGAGATCCGGCTGCGCGGCCGGGGCGTGCCGCATCTCCGCCGGACGGGCTCGAAGGGCGATCTCCACGTGTTCATCAACGTTGTCGTCCCCGCGAAGCTGTCGAAGCGCCAGCGCGAGCTGCTCGCCGAATATGCCGCGGAGTCCGGGGAGGACGTCGCCGCCGGCGGCGGGATCCTCGACAAGGTCCGCGACGCGCTTGGCTGAAGGACCGGACGGCGGCGCCTGGCTCGAGCTGAGCGTGACGGCGGACGTCGAGGCGGTCGAGGCCGTCTCGGAGATCCTTGGCCGGGTCGCACCCGGTGGGACGAGTGTCGAGCCGGCGATCGAGCTCGTCGACGAGGGACTCGGCGCGCGCGTCGACCCGACCCATCCCTCGATCGTCCGAGCCTATCTGCCGGCCTTCGATCGGCCGGCCGCCGAACGAGCTGTCGCGGTGGCGACGGAGGCGCTCGGACACCTCCAAGCGTTCGGGTTGCGGCCGATCGGCGAGCTGACGACGCGTCTCGTCCACGAGGCCGACTGGGCCGAGGCGTGGAAAGAGCACTTCCCGGTCATGCGGATCGGGCGGCGCCTCGTCATCAAGCCGACCTGGCGGCGCCATCGGGCGGCACCGGACGACGTCGTCCTCGCCCTCGACCCGGGCATGGCGTTCGGGACAGGTCTTCACCCGACGACCCGCCTGTGCATGTCGGCGCTGGAGGGGCTCGCCGATCGCGGGGCGATCGATGGCGCGCGGGTCCTCGACGTCGGCTGCGGTTCGGGGATCCTGGCGATCGCCGCCGCGAAGCTCGGGGCGTCGTCCGTCCTGGGTGTCGACACGGACCCGATCGCAATCGACGCGACGGTCGCCAACGCAGATCGCAACGCGCTTGCCGGACGGATCGCTGCGCGGGAGGGCAGCCTGCCGACCGGTGAGGACCCGTTCGACGCCGTCCTGGCGAACCTGATCGCGTCGGTCCTCGTGACGCTGGCGCCGCTCCTGCGCGACGAGTTGCGCCCCGGCGGCGTGCTGCTCAGCTCCGGGATCTTTGTCGACCGCGAGGCCCAGGTCCGGGAGGCGTACGGCGCCGTCGGGCTCGCGGTCACCGGTCGGACTAGCGAAGGGGAGTGGCTGGCCCTCGAGGCCGTCCGCGGCTAGCGGGGTCTCGGGGGCCGGCGGGGGCGGCCCACTACAATCGGGTCGATGCCCTCGTTCTTTCCGCTGCTTCTCGCATCCCACATCGTCCTTGCGATCAGCCTCTTCCTGCCGTCGATCCTGTTGCCGTTCGCCCTCCGCACGCAGCGGGCCGCCAACACCAGCCCGAACGCCGTCGTCCGGGCCCTCCTCTGGATGCAGGCGCACGGGACGATCGGGGTCGGGCTGGGGCTGGCCCTCACGGGGCTCGGGCTGGTCACGATCCTCGGCGCACAGCTCCTCGCCCAGCCGTGGCTCCTGGTCGCCCTGACGATCTACGCGGCAAACCTCGTCCTCGCGTTCTTCGTCCAGCGACCGAACCTGCGCCGCCTGATCGGGATCCGGGCCGCATCCGACGACCGGGTCTGGCTCGAGCGGGCGAAGCGGCAGCGCTACGTGAGCTACACGATGGCGGCGCTCGTCGGGACGATCGGCTTCCTGATGAGCACGAAGCCCCAACTGTGGTGAGCGCAGCCGCCGAGCGAGTCGTCGCACCGCCACGCGTCCGGACGGCAGCGATCACCAACCTCGGCTGCAAGGTCAACCAGGCCGAGATGGAAGCGGCGGCGCGGCTCCTCCGCGAGCGCGGGATCGCCGTGGTCGACGGTCACGACCGGGCCGACCTCGTGCTCGTCAACACCTGCACCGTCACGTCCGAGGCCGATGCGAAGTCGCGGCATGCGGTCCGGCGAGCCCGCCGGACCAGCCCCGACGCCGAGATCGTCGTGACCGGCTGCTCGGTCCAGGTCGGGCGGGCCGCGATCGCGGCGGCCGATCCGGCGGCGAGGCTGATCGACAACCGATCGAAGGACGCGCTCCTCGCCGAGATCGCGGAGCTGGTCGGCGAGACGGAGCCGGGTGACGCGGGCGGGTTGCGGCAGCTCCCGTGGGCCCTGCCGACGCTGTCCGGTGTCGAGATCGAGGGCATCGCCGACGGCCGGGCGGCGGTCGAGCGGACGCGGGCGTTCGTGAAGGTCCAGGACGGCTGCTCGTTCTTCTGCACCTACTGCATCATCCCCGCGGCGCGGGGCCCGGAGCGGAGCCACGCCCCGGAGACCGTGCTGGATGATGTCCGACGCGCGCTCCGCGCGGGTCATCGCGAGATCGTCCTGACCGGGATCAACATCGGGACGTACGACGGCGGCTGGTCGGAGCGGGGCTTTCGCGGCGCTCACCGTCGGTCCGCACTGACGCTGGCGGGCCTCGTGCGGCGGATCCTGGCCGAGACGGCGGTGGAACGGCTCCGTGTCTCCTCGATCGAGCCCCAGCATCTCGATGACGAGCTGCTCGAGACGTGGTCCGAGGGCGCTCCGCGGACCCTGCCGCATCTCCACCTGCCCCTCCAATCGGGCGACGACGGCGTCCTCCACCGGATGGGTCGGCGCTACGACTCCGCCGGCTACCAGGCGATCGTCGGCCGCGCCCGGAGCGCGATCGCGGGCGTTGCCGTCCACGCCGACGCGATCGTCGGGTTCCCGACCGAGGACGACGCCGCCTGGACCCGATCGATCGCCTTCATCCGATCGCTCGAGCTGGCCGGCGTCCACGTGTTCCGCTACTCCGCGCGGCCGGGGACGGCAGCCGTCCGGATGCGGGGTCAGGTCGACGAGCCGACGAAGAAGCGTCGCGCCGCGGAGCTGCTCGCGCTCGCCGCGGAGAGCCGCGCCCGATGGGCCGCCGCCCACGTCGGCGCGGAGGCGGACGTGCTGTTCGAGAGCCGCCTCGACGACGGCCGCGACGGCCGCTGGGTTGGCCACGCGGCGGATCACACCCTCGTCGCCGCCACGCCGCCGGACCGGTCGCCTGACGCGGCGCCGACCGGCCTCGAGAACCAGCTCGGTCGGGTGCGCGTGGACGCCGTCGATCCCATGGTGAGCGACCGCGTCGTCGGTCGCATCCTGTCGCTCTCGCCACCCGCCGCGAGGGTTGCCGATGTCGGCTGAGCAGCCCGACTGCCTGTTCTGCCGGATCGTCCGCGGCGAGATTCCGTCCACGAACGTCTACGAGGACGACCTCGTCCTCGCCTTCCGCGACATCGCGCCCCGCAGCCCGACCCACATCCTCGTCATCCCGAAGGAGCACATCGCCTCCGCGGCCGATCTGACCGAGGCGAACGCGCCCCTGCTCGGCCGGCTGTTCGCGGCAACCGCCCGGATCGCCCGCGACGAGGGAATCGCCGACGCGGGCTACCGGCTCGTCAGCAACGTCGGCCGCTGGGGCGGTCAGACGGTCGATCATCTCCACGTCCACCTGATGGGCGGTCGGGCGTTCGAATGGCCGCCTGGGTGAGACGAGCGACGATCGTCCTCGCCGTGGTCGTCGGCGCGGCGTACATGCTTGCCGGATGCGGCGGCGGGCCGACCGCCACCGCGTCCCCGCCGCCGAGCCCGACCGAGCCGCCGCCGGGGCTTACGGCCGCGGTTGCCCAGACCCGCGGCGCGATCGTCGCCGCCCTCACGAGTGGCGGGATCGGCGTCCAGCTCGGCGACGCGACGCGACCCTACCGGCCGGCCGAATCGGGGCGGCTTCGAGATGCGCCGCGGGCGATCTACCAGGTCCTCCTGCCCGATCAGCCCGACGCCGGCTTCATCGTGGTTTACGAATTCCCGGACACGGCGTCGGCGGTCGACGCCGGCAACGAGGAGGCGGGCTATCTCGGAACCGGCCCGGCGAAGGTCCAGTTCCCACTGGGGACGGAGCACGTCGTCCAGGCCGTCGGCACGACCCTGGTCCTCTACAACTGGCTGCCATCGGCCTCACCGGATCCGACCGCCGGCAAGGTCGCCGATGCCCTGAAGGGTCTCGGGATCGGCTTCAGCGTCCCGCGCTGACGGGTCGCCACTCGCGATCGCGTCCCGCTCGGTCAGTCCTGACCGGACGGGGCATCCGTCGCGTCCGCGTGCTCGCCACGAGCCCACGCCCGGATCGGGTCGCGGCGGACCTTGAGCGTGTGCGTCCGCGGGAAGTCCCCGTCGGGCCAGACGCGCCAGCCGGCGATCCGCTGGTTGGGTCCCAGGGCCGCGTTGGCCGCCCGCACCGCGGCGTCGACCGCCGATTTCGCGACGGATGGGTCGCTCGAACCGGCCGACCCGGCCAGCACCACGGCTTCGATCCGGCCGGGTCGCGTCTCGACCGCGACCGTGTCCCGGAGGCCGGCGATCCGGAGGGCGTTCTCGATGTCCTCTGGGTAGACCTTGAAGCCGTTCGGCAGGACGATCCGGTCCTTCGTCCGACCGCTGAGGACGAGCCGGCCCGCGGCATCGAGATGGCCGATGTCGCCCGTGTGATACCAGCCGTCCGGATCGATCGCTCGCGCCGTAGCCTCCGCGTCCCGCCAATAACCCTTGAAGAGCGTCGGCCCCCGAAACAGGATCTCGCCATCCTCTGCCACGGACACCTCCACGGGCGGGATCGCCCGGCCGACCGTGCCCAGCCCGTGGTCGGCGAGCGTGTTGAACGTCCCGAAGCCGTTCTCGGACGAGCCGTAGCCCTGGAGGATCCGGACCCCCACGTCCTCCCACGCCTGCTGGAGGCCGGGCGGGAGGAAGGCGCCGGACGAAACGAAGAGCTGGAGCGATCCGCCAAGCTGGGCGTGGATCGGCCGGAACATGAGCCGGCGGACGACGAACGGCAGTCGGCGGGCGATCGGGCGGAGTCGTTCGAACGCCGCCCGCCTGCCGGACCGGTCGACCTCCCGCTCGATGGCGCTCCAGAACAGGTCGAGCACCTGGGGGACCAGGATCATCGCGGTGACCCGGTGCTCGCGGAGGGCTTCGAGGATCGTCCGGGGGTTGCCGATCCTGACGTACAGGATGTGAGCGCCCGCGTCCAGGGCGAAGAGCAGGCCGATCGCCTGCTCGAAGAGGTGGGACAGCGGCAGGACCGAGACGATCCGGTAGTCGATGTCGGGCGCCACCTCATGGCACAGACGGATCGTCGCCACGATGTTGTCGTGGGCCAGCATCACGCCCTTCGGAGAGCCCGTCGTCCCGGACGTGAAGATCAGGTCCCAGATCTCGTCGGCCGCGGGACGTTCCCATGCCGCGACCTGCCGTTCCCAGTCTGGGGGGATCGTTCCATCGGGGTCCGCGATGAGCGCGTCGACCGTCGACGTCGGCAGCCGCTCGAGCCCCATCTCCGCTGGCTCGGGGGCATCACGGCCGGTCCCGAGGGCGAGATGGCGGGGGTCCGCCCGGGCGACGAAGTTCGTGACCGCGTCCCGGCTCATCCGAAGGTCGAGGGGCACGAGGATGAGCCGCGCCCGGATGGCCGCCAGGTAGACGGCCGCCAGTGCGGGCGACGACGCCGACCAGGTCAGGAGCCGATCACCCGGTTCGAGGCCGAGGGCGCGAAGGCGCCACGCCGCCAGTCGGCTCCTGCGGTCGAGCTCGCGGTACGACCACGTCGACGTGCCGCCGCCGTCGCTCCGGATCGACAGGGCAGGCCGGTCCGCATAGCGTGCGATCGCACCGTCCACGAGGTCGAGCAGCGTCTCCATCAATCTCGATCGTACGACGCGGGTGCCCCTGATTCGTGACCGGGACCGGTCGCCACGAGCGTTTGACCGCCCTTCGACCCTCGGCTACACTCCGGCGGCTCTGTCGCCGGTTGGTGGCAGCGTGGCCCCGCGCCGGTGGCTCCGAGCGTGACGCCAGCATCCGAGACCCCAGCCAGGGGAGGTGAACCGGGATTGGCAGAAGTCCGAGTGGGTGAGAACGAGACGTTCGAAAGCGCTCTGCGTCGCTTCAACAAGAAGATCCAGCAGAGCGGCATCCTCGCCGAGGCGCGTCGACGCGAGCATTACGAGAAGCCGAGCGTGAAGCGCAAGCGCAAGGAAGCCAAGCGCAAGAAGAACGCCCGAACGCAGGCCGGCTGAGCCGCCAGGCTCGGTCAGACCCGCCCCAGGGCGTCCCGGCTCCGTCGACCGCTGACCCGGCGACGACCCGTCCCGCCCGAGGTAGCCATTCCGGTGTCCCTTCGAGATCGGATCCAGTCCGACGTCACCGCTGCGATGCGGTCGGGTGACGTGCTGCGCCGCGACGTCCTCCGGATGACCCAGAACGCGGCCTATCTCGTCGAGAAACGCGATCGGCGCGTGCTCGGCGACGACGACATCGCGGCGATCGTGACGAAAGAGGTCAAGACCCGTCGCGAGTCGGTCGAGGCCTTCCGGAAGGGCGGCCGCGAGGATCTCGCGTCCAAGGAGGAGGCGGAGATCGCGATCCTGTCCGAGTACCTCCCCGAGCAGCTCGGCGACGACGCGATCGCGGCCCTCGTCGACGAGGCCGTTGCCGCGACCGGCGCGAGCAGTGCCCGCGACATGGGCAAGGTGATGGGCTGGCTGTCACCCCGCACGAAGGGCCGCGCCGACGGCCGGCGTGTCTCCGAGGTCGTTGCCCGCGCCCTCGCCGGCGTCGACCTCGCCGCCCACGATCGCGGGCCACATCCGGCTGCCACCGCCGGGCCGCCCGGCGAGAACGGCTGAGGCCGGGTCCCGCAATGCTCAGCCAGCGTGCCGTCGAGGCCAGCACGATCTTCACCCGCCGCGACCTGTCCCGACTCGTCGTCGGGGCGATCGTCCTCGTCGCGACGCTGACGGCGATCCTCGCCCTCGACCTGTTCCCGCCACGGCTCGACATCAAGGTCGGCGACGTGGCGACCTCCGAGATCGTCTCGCCGCGGGCCGAGACCTACATCAGCCAGATCCAGACGGACGCCGACAGGGAAGCGGCCAGCAAGGACGTCGAGCCGGTCTACGACTACACGTCCGAGAAGGCGATCCGGATCGCCGGCGTCCAGGCCGCCGCGTTCGAGCGGCTCGTCAAGCCGGTCGACCGGGCGTTCGACACGGAGACGAGCCCGGCCGAGCGATCGGCCCTGCTCGACAGCGCGATCCCGGGCCTCAGCGACTCGGCCAGGGCCACCCTGCACGAGCTGACGCCGGAGCGCTGGACCGCGGTCAAGGCCGAGGCTTCCCGGGTCCTCGATGCGACCGAGCGAGCCGAGCTCAAGGACAGCATCGTCGACCAGACGAAGGTCGGTCTGTCGGGCCAGATGGCCGGCGGGCTCGACGAGAGCGAGCGGACGCTGGCGGCCGAGATCATCACCCCGCTCGTGGTCCCGAACTCTTCCTACAGCGACGAGCTCACGACCCAGGCCCGGGTGAAGGCGGCCGAGCGGGTTCCCGACCACATGGCCAGTTACGCCCAGAACGAGACGATCGTCCGGCGCGGCCAGAAGGTCACCGATGTCGCGCTCGAGGCGATCGAGCACTTCGGCTTGATCGAGGCTCGCCCGGATGTCGCGCGTCTCGCCGGGTGGTTCCTGCTGGCCAGCCTGACCGTCGGGGTCCTGATGGGCTGGCTCTGGCGATTCCGCCCCGAGCTGTGGCACCGGACCAACGCGATGCTGCTGATCGGCCTGATCATCGTCGGCACCACGCTCATCCTCAAGCTGACCGCCGGCCGGCCCGGGCTGCCCTTCATCGTCCCGACGGCGGCCGCCGCGATGCTCCTGGCCATCCTCCTCGACGCGGGCGTCGCTGCGGTGGTGACCGCCGTCCTCGCGGTCCTCGCTGGCGCGGTCAACGGCGGCCTGCTCGAGCTGACGGGCTACATCCTGTTCGGCAGCCTCGCCGGCATCGTCGCGATCCGTCGCGGAGACCGGCTGCAGATCTTCGTCCAGGCGGGCCTGGCGGTGGCGATCGTGAACTGCCTCGTGGTCGCGACCTACGGGTTCCTCGGCTCCCACGACGGCCGCGGCGTCCTCGAGCTGGTGGGTGCCTCGTTGCTGTCCGCCGCGGGCTCGGCGGTCGCCGCCGTCGGCACGTTCGCCGTCCTCGGGAGCGTCTTCGGGATCCTGACCGTGTTCCAGCTGCTCGAGCTGGCCAACCCGTCCCAGCCGCTGCTGCGACGGCTCCTCGTCGAGACGCCCGGGACGTACCACCACTCGCTGATGGTGGGCAATCTGGCCGAGCGGGCGGCGGAGGCGATCGGCGCCGATCCGCTCCTCACCCGCGTGGCGGCCTACTACCACGACATCGGCAAGCTGGCGAACCCGCTCGCCTTCATCGAGAACCAGTCGGGCGGAGAGAACGTCCACGACCAGCTCGACCCGGAGACGTCGGCCCAGATCCTCAAGCAGCACGTCGTCGACGGGATCGACATCGCCTATCGGGCGAAGCTTCCCAAGAGCCTCATCGCGTTCATCCCGCAGCACCACGGGACCGCGATCATGAGCTACTTCTACGCGAAGGCTCGCGAGGAGGCCGCGGCGCCCTACGGCGGTCTCGAAAGCCAGGAGGGCCGGCGCGCCGCCGAAGGGGTTGACCCGCGCCGGTACCGCCACGTCGGGCCGAAGCCG
>DASUPH010000174.1:0-5594 GCA_036276275.1 Candidatus Limnocylindrales bacterium | reverse complement strand
GAGGGCGATCGCGGCATCGAAGAGCGTGCGGATCAACTCCATCCGACCGGCGTAATCCCAGACATAGCCGCCGACCGTGCCGCCGGCAACGACGACCCGGCGCATCTCGGCCAGCCCGGCGGCGAGGTCCGGGACGAAGTTCAGAACGAGGCCGGCGACCGCGGCGTCGACAGAGGCGTCCGCGAGCGGGATCGCGTCCGCGGCTCCGTCGGCGAACGACGCCCGCGGGTCCGTCACGCGGGCACGAGCGTGGGTGACGAACGAGGCCGAAGGATCCACGCCGACAACCGTGGCCGGAGCCGCGTTGGCCAGGATCGTCTGGGTCAGGGCTCCGGTCCCGCACCCGAGGTCCAGCCAGCGGCGGCCGGTCGGAACGCCGAGCCACGCCACGAACTCCGCCCCGACGGGCCGGCTCCAGCGGCCGATCCAACGCTCGTAGTCGTCGCCGCCTGCCCAACGGTCGGTTGCGGTCATGTCGCCCGGGCGGTCCCGTGGTGGTGGCTCGCCTGGGCCCGCTCCAGCTCGCGAACCAGGTCGTCCACCGCCACCACCTTCTGGCTGCCGGCCTCGAGGTCCCGGACCTGGACCTGCCCATCGGCCAGCTCATCGCCGACGATGACCGCGAAATGGGCCCGCTCCTTGGCCGCCGACTCGAGCTGCTTGCCGAGCTTGCGCTGGCCGAGTTCCGCTCGCGCCGCGATGCCGGCCGCCCGGAGGAGCGTCGCGATCCGGAGGCGATCGGCGGTCGCGACCGGGTCCGCACCGACGACGACGGCCACGGGGGTCGGATCGGGGATGGCGGCCGCGTCGGACGCCTCGAGGGCCCGAAGGACCCGGTCGAGACCGAGCCCGAAGCCGATCCCGGGCGTCGGCCGGCCGCCGAGCAGCTCGACGAGGCCGTCGTAGCGGCCCCCGCCACCGATCGCCGACTGCTGCCCCGTGGCGCCGGCTGGATAGACCTCGAAGGCGGTCCGGGTGTAGTAGTCCAGTCCACGAACGAGCCGCGGATCCAGCCGGTAAGCGACCCCGAGAGCATCGAGGTGGGCACGGACCGCGGCGAAATGCTCTGCGCAGGCGGGGCACAGGTGGTCGGTGATCACCGGCGCGGCGGCGTTCAGCTCGGCCATCACGGGCTCCTTCGAATCGAGGAGCCGGAGCGGGTTCCGGTCGAGCCGATCGCGCTCGAGCGACGGCAGTCGATCGCGATGGCCGCCGTAGTAGGCGGCCAGCTCGGCGACATACGCGGGTCGGCAGGCCGGGTCCCCGATCGAGTTCAGGAGGATCACGGGGTCGGCGATCCCTGCCGCCCGATAGAACCGATCCGCCATCTCGATGATCTCTGCATCGACCGCCGGGCCTGGATCGCCGATCGCCTCGACGTCGAACTGCCAGAACTGTCGGTACCGCCCGGCCTGCGGCCGGTCGTAGCGGAACATCGGCCCTGCCAGGGTCAGCTTCACGGGCTGGGGCAGCGTCTGCATCCCATGCTGGATGTAGGCCCGGACGATCCCGGCGGTCGGTTCCGGCCGGAGCGCCCAGGACTCGCCCTCCTCGCTCCGCGTCGCGAGCCGGAACAGCTCCTTCTCGACGACGTCGGTCGCGTCGCCGATCCCCCGTTCGAAGACGGCCGTTTGCTCGAACATCGGCGTCTCGATCGGGCGGTAGCCGTAGCGCGCGGCCAGGTCCCCCGCGATCGCTTCGAGCCGGATCATCGCAGATCGCTCGGCGGGCAGGAGGTCGCGGGTGCCGCGAGGTGCGCGAAACGTGGGCATCGATCCGCAGTCTAGCCGCGGGCGGCGGCCGCAGGCCTCGTTGATCGGCGATGATCGCGTACGACATCCCCGTACGAGGCGACCTTGTGGACTATCCGTATCGCCTGCCCGGAACCAGCAGCCCCGAGATCACCATCCGACCGGCGCTGTTCGGCATCCGCGTCCTCGTCGACGGCGTGCCGGTCCAGTCACGCGGATTCTTCCGCAAGATCTACCCGATCCCCCTCCCGGACGGGACCGTCCGGGAGCTCTCGGTCGTGAGCGGTCCCGGTGGCCTCCGGGCGAGTGCCGACGGAGTGACGACGGCGATCGGTCCCCAGTCGAGCGTTCTCGAATTCGTGCTGGCCTTCCTGCCGATTGGATTGGTCACGATCGGTGGATTGATCGGTGGATTGATCGGCGGCGCTGCCGTCGGGGTCAATCTCGGGATCGCCCGGAGCGGCGCGCGGCGGCCTATCAGGATCCTGGAGATCGTCGCGGTCACGATCCTCGCCGTGGTCGTCTGGATTGCGGCGGCATTCGCGTTCCGGGCGGCGATCGCCCCCCAGCCGCCGTCGCATCCATTCGCGCTGGCGAGCGGGACATGCCTGAACGGTCTTCGACCGGGCGTCACGATCACCACCGACATGCTCCGATCGGTCGACTGCGCCGGCCCGCACGACAACGAGGTCGTCGGCGGCTCGGGCCTGGCATTCGGCGACGTGTTCCCGGGACAGGCCAGGCTGCAGACGTTCGCCGCGAACATCTGCCTTCCAGCGTTTCGCAGCTACGTCGGGATCGACATCCAGGCCTCCAGCCTGGACGTGCTGCCGCTGCTGCCAACGGAGGACCGGTGGTCACGCGGCGAGCGCGACCTGTCGTGTGTCGTGATGACCCGCGACGGCGCGCAGCTCACCGGTTCCGTCCTCGGGACGAGGCGCTGAGGACCGCGGCCGCCGTCGCCGTTCGTCAGGTCGCTGCCGCCCGCTAGTTCAGATCTCGCTGGACGCTGAGGACGTCCTTGAGCCCCTCGATCCGGCTCATCACCCTGGCCAGCTGGGAGACCGAGGCGACCTGGAGGGTGGCCGTCACGATCGCGGTGTGATCCGGATTGACGTGGACCGCGGCCGCGACGATGTTGACCTTGTTCTCGGCGACGACCTGGGTGATGTCGTTGAGCAGGCCCGTCCGGTCGTAGCCTTCGACCCGGATCGCGATCGGGTACGTCTGGGCGGGTTCCGACTCCCATTCGACCTCGATCAGCCGCGGCACCTCGCGCTCGTTGAGGACGGTCGGACAAGAGCGGAGATGGACCGTCACGCCCTTGCCCCGGGTGATGAACCCGACGATCGGGTCGCCCGGGATCGGATGGCAGCACTTCGCGAACCGGACGAGGAGGTCGCCGACGCCCTTGACCCGGACGCCGCCCGTCCGCGGCGGCAGGTTGGTCGGGGCGACGGTCGGCAGGCCGACCTCGGCGTCGTCGAGGACGCCGAGACGCATGACGACCTGCTGGGCGCTGACGGCGCCGTAGCCGATCGCCGCGTAGAAGTCGTCGAGGGTCTCGTGGTTGTACTGCCGGCCGACGTCGGCGATCTTCTCCGTGCCGACTGCCTGGAGGCTCTTGCGGGCCAGGCGGCGGAGCTCCCGCTCGAGGGACTCGCGACCGTGGACGATGTTCTCGTCGCGGTCCTTGCGCTTGAACCACTGGCGGATCTTTTCGCGGGCATGCGAGGTCCGGACGACGTTCATCCAGTCGCGCGACGGGCCGTGCTCGCCCTTCGTCGTGACGATCTCGACGATGTCGCCGTTCTTGAGCCGGTAGTCGAGCGGGACGAGGCGGTTGTTGACCTTCGCCCCGATCGTCCGGTGGCCGACGTCGGTGTGGATCCGATACGCGAAGTCGAGCGGCGTCGCCCCGGCCGGAAGGTCCTTGATGTCGCCCTTCGGGGTGAACACGAAGACCTGGTCCTGGAAGATGTCGAGCTTGATCCCCTCGACGAACTCGGTCGCGTCGCTGACGTCACGCTGCCAGTCCATCAGCTGCCGGAGCCAGGCCAGCTTGGCGTCGTACTCGCGGTCGCTCTTCGAGCCTTCCTTGTACCGCCAGTGAGCAGCGATCCCGACTTCGCTGACCTGGTGCATCGCCTGGGTCCGGATCTGGATCTCCAGGGGCTTGCCGTCGAGGGCGATGACCGCCGTGTGGAGCGACTGGTAGAGGTTGTTCTTCGGGACGGCGATGTAGTCGTCGAACTGGCCCGGGATCGGCCGCCACAGGGCGTGGACGACGCCGAGGGCGGCGTAGCAGTCGCGGACGTCGTCGACGAGGATCCGGATCGCGTAGACGTCGTAGATCTCGGCGAACTCGGCGGACTTGCGCTGCATCTTCTTGTCGATGCTGAAGATGTGCTTCGGGCGTCCCTGGAGATCGGCCTCGATGCCGGCCTCCTTCAGCTTCGGCGTGAGCTCGGCGATCGCCCGGCCGATGTAGTCCTCGCGACCCTTGCGGCGCGTATCGAGGAGGCGGGCGAGCTCACGGAACCGCTCCGGCTCGAGGGTCTTGAACGCGAGGTCCTCGAGCTCCCACTTCATCTGCCAGATCCCGAGCCGCTCCGCCAGCGGGGCGTAGATCTCCATCGTCTGGCGCGCGATCCGGAGCTGCTTTTCCGACGGCAGGCCGTAGAGAGTCCGCATGTTGTGGAGCCGATCCGCGAGCTTGATGAGGACCACCCGGATGTCCTCGGCCATCGCCAGGAGCATCTTCCGGATGTTCTCGGCCTGCTGCTGCTCGTGGCTGTGGGTGCTGAACTTCGACAGCTTCGTTACCCCGTCGACGAGGCGGGCGACCTCCGGCCCGAACCGGTCCTCGATGTCGGAGAGGCCGTACTCGGTGTCCTCGGGGACGTCGTGGAGGAGCGCAGCGGTGACCGCGACGGGGTCGATCCCGAGCTCGGCGGTGATCTGGGCCGACGCGACCGGGTGGGTGACATACGGCTCGCCGGTCGCCCGGACCTGGCCCTTGTGGGCCTCGACCGCGAGATCGAAGGCGCCGCCGAGCGGCTCGAGATCGGCCTGTGGGTAGTGGCCCCGAACCGTCGCGATCAGCTGCTTGCGGAGGGCCGCGAGATCCGGATCGGTGGGTGCCGGTCGACCGGTCGTCGGCCGGGCGGTCGTCCGGCGGGGGCCGGTCGCCTTCGGACGTGGCTTCCGGGCGGGGTCGGCCGCGGGCACGGGCCCGCCGGTCGCCGCTGCCTTCGCCGGCGCGGTGGTCGTCGCGGGCGGGACCGCACGCTTCGCCTTGCCCCGGCGGGGAGCGTCGGCGTCGTCGGTCGTCGTACGGGGCTGGGCCATCCAATCAAGGATAGCAGTGGGTCCCTCGGGCTCCAGGCGGACGATCGGGTGTCAGCCCCGGACAAGCGCCTCGGCGTCGAGTGTCCCGCCGAGCTCGAGATCGCCGCCGCTGACGCGGACGCCAGTGAGCCGGATCGGGAAGGACGGGTCGAACCGGAAGAGGTCGGCGGAGCCGAGGGTCGTCACCAGGACGAGCGCACCGGTGGCGTCGATCGCGAGCCGGCCCTCGATCGTCGTCCCGATCGCGCCGATCCGGAGCACGTCCGGCGCGACGAGCGTCGTGGACACCACCGCGACGGCGAACCGTTCGCGGAACCCGCTCCGGACGAGCTGGTCGACGGTGGCTCCCGCGACCCGGATCGTCGCGGCGGCATCGTTGCCGGCGCCGGCGATCGTGATGTCGGCGGTCGGCGCGGGGTCGTCCGTCGTCTGCAGCTCGGCGCCCTCGATCGAGCCTTCGATCGATCCGGCCGTTCGGCCGAACAGGTTCAC
>DASUPH010000173.1:0-2902 GCA_036276275.1 Candidatus Limnocylindrales bacterium | reverse complement strand
ACGTCGAAGTCGGCCGCCTGGATCAACCGCAGCAGGATGTTCTCGACGTCCTCACCGACATAGCCGGCCTCCGTCAGCGACGTGGCGTCCGCGATGCAGAACGGGACGTCCAGGACCCGGGCGAGAGTCTGGGCGAGGAGCGTCTTGCCCGAGCCGGTCGGGCCGACGAGGAGGACGTTCGACTTCTGGAGCTCGACCTCGTCGACGGCGTGGCCGGCGTTCACCCGCTTGTAGTGGTTGTACACGGCGACCGACAGGACCTTCTTGGCGCGATCCTGGCTGATGACGTACTGGTCGAGGGCGAACTTGATCTGGCGCGGGTTGGGGAGCTTGGCGACCGACGGCTTGGCCTTCGGCGCCTCGAGCATCTCCTCCTCGATGATCTCCTGGCAGAGGTTGATGCACTCGTCGCAGATGTAGACGCCCTGGCCGGCGATCAGCTTCCGGACCTGCTCCTGGCTCTTGCCGCAGAAGGAACAGCGATACGGGACCTTGGGGCCCTTTGACGTGCTGCTGGTTGTCACTGGTGTTCGCCGGGCTCCCTAGCTCTTGCCCTTCTTGTCGGTTTCGGGCTTGTCATCGCTTTTCGAGGCTTCTTCTTCGGTCGCCGCGTTCGGCACGCCGCCGCCCTCGCCGCCGCTGAGACCGAGGTCGTGGGCACGGGCGATCAGCGAATCTCCCGTGGCCGTGTAGACGTAGTCGATGATGCCATAGTCCTTGGCGTCGTCGGGAGACATGAAATAGTCCCGATTCGTATCGTTGATCACTTTGTCCAGCGGCTGGCCGGTGTGCTTTGCCAGGATCTCGTGGTTGCGCTGGACGAGGAACTCCCACTCCTTCATCTGGATCAGCGCGTCCGGCGCGGCCCCGCGGAACCCGCCCGAGCCCTGGTGGATCATGATCCGGCCGTTGGGCAGGGCATAGCGCTTGCCGGGTGCGCCGGCCGCGAGGAGCACGGCGGCCATCGACGCGGCCATCCCGATGCAGATCGTCGCGACGGGCGCCCGGACGTACTGCATCGTGTCGTAGATCGCGAGGCCCGAGGTCACGACGCCGCCCGGCGAGTTGATGTACAGGCTGATGTCCTTCTCGGGGTCCTCCGAGTCGAGGAACAGGAGCTGGGCGATGATCAGGTTCGCGACGTGGTCCTCGATCGCGTCGCCGATGAAGATGATCCGCTCCCGGAGCAGCCGCGAGTAGATGTCGTAGGCACGCTCGCCACGGCTGCTGGACTCGATGACCATCGGAATGAGCATCTGGATCTCCCGGTGTGCGTCAGAAAGGGCTGCGGCGGCTGGTGACGGTTCAGCCGGCCGGTGCCGGCTCGTCGCTTGTGGCGTCTTCGGTGGCGGTTGCTGCGCTCGACGCGGCGTCGGCGCTGCCGTCAGTGTCGATGATCGAGCCGGAGTCCGTGGCGCCGATCGCGGCAACGGACCGGGCGGTCTCCTCGTCGACGCTCTCGGCGGGACCGTCCTCGACGTGGGGGATCGGCGGATGCTCGGGATGGGCCGCCAGCCAGTCGTCGACGAGGCGTTCGATGACACGGCTCCGTCGGAGCGTCGACCGGATGTAGTTGCGGCCCCGTTCCGAGTCGAAGTAGCGGAGCAGCTTCTGGTCGCCCGCGTAGCGCTCCCGGCCGCGGGCGATCTCCGCCTCGACGTCGGCGTCGGGGATCGTGAGGCCCTCCGCCTCGGCGACCTTGCTCAGGACGAGCAGGACCCGGACCCGCTTCTCGGCGTCCGGCCGAAAGTCGGTGTGGAGCTCCTCGTGGCTCTTGCCGGAGACCTTCGTGTAGGCCTCCTCGCTGATCCCCTGCCGGGCGAGCGTGCCCCGGAACTCGTCGTGCATGACCTCGACCTCCTGCTCGACGAGGATGTCGGGCAGGTCGATCGTCGAGTTGGCGACGGCATATTCGATGATCTTGTCGGAGAACGTGTGGCGGGCCTTGTCGAGGGCGTTCCGCTCCAGCCGCTTCCTGATCTCGACCCGCATGTTCGCGAGGTCCTCGAAAGCGCCCATCGACCGGGCGAAATCGTCGTCGACGTCGGGCGGGATCTTCTCCCGGAGCTCGCGCAGTTCGACCTCGAAATGCGCCTTCTGGCCGGCCAGCGTCTCCTCGCCGTAGTCGGTCGGGAACGTGATGTCGAAGCCCTTCGTGTCGCCGACCCGGAGCCCGACCAGCTCGTCCTCGAACCCGGGGATCAGACGGTCCTCGCCGATGATCAGCGGCATCCGCTCCGCCGCTCCACCCTCGAACGGGACGCCGTCCCGGGTCCCCTCGTACTTGATGACCCCGTAATCGCCCTTCTGGGCGCCGCGATCCTCGACCGGCGAGAGCGACGCGTTCTGGTCGCGGAGCTCCTCGATGACCTTGTCGACCCGCTCGTCGTCGGTGGTCTCGATGTCCGGCCGGAAGTTGAAGTTCCGATAGTCGCCGAGCTGGACCTCGGGTCGGATCGGGACGGTCGCCTTGAAGATGAGCGGCTTGCCTTCCTCGGCCTGGACGATCTCGACGTCGGCGTTCGTGAGGGGCAGGATCTCCTTCTCGATCAGGGCGTCGCGGTAGGACGACTGGACGAGCCGGTCGACGGCCTCTTCGAGGACGGCGCCATGCCCGAGGACGGCCTCGAGGACACCGCGTGGCGCCTTGCCGGGGCGGAAGCCCGGGACCTTGGTCCGCCGCGACAGGGCGTGCGTCGCGTCGCCGACGGCGCGGGTCAGGCGCTCGGCCGGGACCTCGACCTCGACGACGACCGTACTCTTGGGTGCTGGGTGGGTGGTGATCTGCATCGCCCGCGAAGGATAGCCGAGCGTGATCGGCGACGACGTCGTCCGATTGGGAGGCGCCGCGCGGCGGAGCGGCGGCGCGGCACGGCCGCGGCCTCGCACGCGGCTCCGCGTT
>DASUPH010000172.1:0-4057 GCA_036276275.1 Candidatus Limnocylindrales bacterium | reverse complement strand
CAGCCTCCGCCAGGCGATCACGCCCGAGCACTTCCTGGGCCGGATGAACGCGACGATGCGCTTCCTCGTCTGGGGCACGATCCCGATCGGGTCACTGATCGGCGCCGGCCTGTCGGAGGTGATCGGCGTCCGGCCGACGATCTGGGTCGGGGCGCTCCTGTCGTTGCTCTGCTTCCTGCCTGTCTTCTTCTCGCCGGTCCGCCACATCCGGACGATCCCGACGGAGGACCCGACCTGAGCCGAACGGCCGGCCGTCGGGCCTTCGATCATCGCCGCGGAACGTGGATTACTTCACGAAGTGGATGTCCACGTAGTGGAGGGTGCCATCGGTCAGCTTCAGGACGAAGCGCCGACAGGTGTTCGCCCACGACTTCTGGGTCTTCCAGTTGTAGTTGTAGATGCCGGTCGCGGCGTCGTACGTGAAGCCGCCGCCCGCGGTCGGCTCCGTTGCGTCGAGGGGGCGGGTCCCGCCGCAGGTGTATTCGATCGATGCGGGGTAGCCCGCGGCGATGACCGCCAGCCCCTGGTTGCCACCGAGCATGAACTTGATCGGCATCCCGGAGCCCGCCTTGGCGGCGTTCTCCACCGGGGGGTTCGAGAGCGGCGAGAGGACGCCCGTGAAGCGCCAGATGACGTTGACCGTGGCGGTATCGATCGCCATCAGGCCACCGCCGTCGGTGACACGGACCGGGATCGTGAAGGTCGCCGGGGCACTGTTTGGCGCGGCGACGACCGTGGCCGTCTGGCCCGGGGTCTCGAACGACCCGTTGTTGTCGAGATCCCACGCGTAGGTCAGCGGTCCTGGATCGGGATCGGACCCTGAGGCCGACACGATCACCGACGTGCCCTCGACGACCGAGTACGGACCGCCGGCGTCGACGGTGGGGCTGGCGTTGAGGTTGATGCCGGCGAGGACCGGATCGTGGTCCGACGAGCGGTACGCGTCGGGCGCGTAGAACGAGTTGATCTGGTTGGCCGTCTTGAACTCGACGTTGTAGTCGAGGACCGTCGGCTCATCGGGGTTGATGTGCCACTCGGTGACGTCGGCGACCTGCGCGGCCAGGCTCGCGCTCGCGAGGGCGTGGTCGAGATAGCCGGACTCGCCGTCGAAGACGTACGAGTAGGCCCCGGGCCCGATGTGCGCATTGATCGTGTCGACGAAGCCCCCGGCCTTGAAGGCCGTGATCGGGTCCTCCATCGCGTACGAGTTCATGTCGCCGATCAGGAGGTAGTCGGGGTCACCGCTGTTGGTCGGATCCGTGGCGAGCCAGTCGACGATCGCCTCGGCCGCATCGGTCCGCGTCTGGTTGCAGTTGCCCTGGCCGTCGCCGGTGTCCGGATCGCCGATGTCCTCGCAGCCGGAGCCCTTGGACTTCAGGTGGTTGACGACGACCGTGAGCCGGGCGCCCGTCGCGTTCAGCTCGAACGTCTGGGCCAGCGACGGGCGATTCCGCGTGTCGATGAAGCGCGGATCGACCGTATGGTCGATGACCTTGAAGGCCCCGACCGGCGTGACCACGGCGGGCTTGTAGAGCAGCCCGACCCGAATCTCGTCGGTCCCAACCACGCCGGTATTGATGAACGCGTACGTGCCGGGTGTCGTGGCCGCATTCAGCGCGGCGACGAGGTCCTCGATCGCGCTGTGCCCGAGCGCATCGTTCTCGAGCTCCATCAGCCCGATCACGTCGGCGTTCAGCGTCGTGATTGCGCTGACCTCCTTCTCCAGCTGGCGACCGAGCTCGAACGCGGTGTTCGCGCCACGCGGTGTCGGGAAACCGCCGCCGAGGCCGTCGCCATTGAAGAAGTTGAGGACGTTGAAGCTCGCTGCGCGGAGGTTGCCCCCTACGGCCTCGGGCGCAGGCGGTCGTGGGTTCGTGTGGGTGAAGTTGATCGGGCCGACGGGCTGGAGCCGGTAGTTGCCGAAGCGCTGGTCGCCGATACCCGTCAGGCCCGGCAGCGAGTCCCCCACCCGAAGGGTGTTCGCCGCGCTCAGGCCGCCCTGCGGGTAGTGGGTCGGGTCGATGTTCTGGAGGTTGTCGCCGTCGTCGAGAATGAAGCGGCTGCGGTCGTTGAGGTCCTCGAGGGCGACGGACGGTCCGCCCGGGGCCACGACGTTTGTCGGGTTCGACAGACGTCCGGTCCCGGACAGGGAGACCTCGCCGAACCGGCCGAGATTGAAGACCTCGGTCACGGTCAGGGTCTGAGACAGGTTGACGCGCATTCCTTCGACGGGCTCCCAGTCGTTCAACGACGCGACCGGTAGCACGATCGACCCGGCGGCCGGCAGCGCGTTGCCGGTCGAGCAGATCAGGACGCCGGAGACCGCGTTGATCTCCGTGAGAAGCGATCCGGAGCTGTTGAACTCGGTGACGGTGCCCTTGACCCGGACGTGGTCTCCGACCGAGACATTGGTGACGGTGCTGAACACGAAGACCCCCTCGGAGGTCGCCGTGTCGGCGTCCGCGTCGGCGTCCTCCTCCTGGACGTAGTAGCCGCCGAACCCGCCGGTCTGTTGGTAGTCGCCCACGACCGTGCCCTCGATCGAGACGATCGAGCCGGTGATCGGGCTGGTCAGGCCGGAGCCCTGGATCGTGTGGATGAAGGTGAGGCCGGGATCGCCGCAGACCGAGTCGTCGACCGTCGTGAACGTGATCGTCGCGTTCGCCGCCATGTTGTTCGGCGGGTCGTCGCCATCCTGATCGGCCACACTTGCCGCAAGGACCGTCACGGTGCAGCTCTCGTTCGCGGCGAAGTCGACGTCGGGATCGAGGCTGAAGGTGGTCGGGCCGCCGCTGGCGACCGCGGTGTGAGATCCCGACAACGCGCACGAGATCGTGAACCACGCGCCGGTGACGTCGACCGGCTCCGAGAACGTGATCGAGACGTTCGCGGCCCGGACGACGCCGCTCGCTCCATTGGCCGGGCTCGATGCCGTCACGGTCGGAGGCTGATCGCTGCTCGCATGCGGGTCGGGGACACCGACCGTGAAGTCGCTGGCGTTGTCGTTCGTGTCGGTGGCGCCGCCACCCTTGCGCTGGGCGGACGTCGTGTTGCCGGGTGCGGCCGTCGGTCCCGCGCCCTCGAAGCAGTTGGCCGTGGTTCCGTAACCGACGAAGTCGACGACGCCGGCCGTCGGGCAAGCGCCGGCCAGCGCGCCCGTGCTCGAGACGAGGGCGACCTTGCCCGCGGTTGCGCTCATCGCGATCGAGCCGGTCGCATCAGGGGTCGGGAGATCGACGGTGCCACCGGCGCCCGCGGCCTCCTGGATCAGGTAGTTCCGTCCGGCCGGGATCGAGCCGCCCAGCGGTGTGACCTGCCAGGTCCCCCCGGCGGCCGATGCGTACTGGACGGACCAGCCGCTCAGGCTGATCGGGCTCGCCGTCGTGTTGTAGAGCTCGATGAAGTCGTTCTTGAGCGTGGCTCCGGCGTTGCCGCCGCCGCCATAGACCTCGCTGATCACGACGGTCTTCGGTGGCGGACCGAAGGTGTCGAAGCTCGCCGAGAAGTTCGCGGTCATGTTGTCGGGTGGGTCATCGGAGTCCGCGTCGGTTACCGCCGTCGCCAGCACGCCGATCGTGCAGTGATCGCTCGCGATGAAGGTCGTCGTGGTCAACGTGTAGACCGACGGTCCGCCGGCAAGCGTCACCGGCTTGGTGCCCTGTGTCGTGCACGCGAGGCTGACGCCGAGCCCGTCGACAAGGACGTCCTCGCTGAACGTGATCGAGGGCGTCGTGTTCAGGGCGACGCCGGTGGCGCCGTTGGCCGGCGTCGTGGATGCCACGGACGGAGCCTGGTCCGCTGTCGTCGGGCTGATCGAGAGATCGTCGATTCCGAGCCCGTCGTCGGAGCCAGCTGGGTTGAAATCCGTCCACCGGATCCAGAACGAGGTTCCGTCAGGGATCGCCAGCCCCGTGATCGACGACGAGATCGCGGTCCGGTTCGGGTCCGCGTTCCCGATCAGCGCGCCGATCGTGGGGCCCTGAACTGGCGCGACGAAGTCGAGCGTATCGACGTCGCTCCAGGTACCGGTCGAGAGGGAGCTCGCGTCGGTGCTGAT
>DASUPH010000171.1:0-2739 GCA_036276275.1 Candidatus Limnocylindrales bacterium | reverse complement strand
GCCCGCTCTGCAAGATTCCGCCCTACTCGGCGTCGCCCGTCATCGCCCGCTTCGACTTCATGCCCCACGCGTACGCGCTCCTGGTCTGGGATCGCGTCCTGTACCTGGATACGTGGGATCCCGCCATCGCCCTCCGCTACTACGCCGAGGAGGACGAGCGCGTCGACAAGGACGGTGCCTTGATCCAGCCGCCGGAAGACATCTTCGGGTGCAACGCGACGCTCCAGAGCGCGGCGCCATCGGACGGCGGATCGCCGGCTCCGTCGGACGGCTCGTCGAGCGCACCTTCGGCAGGATCGTCGGGCGCACCCTCGGCGGCCCCGAGCGCCAGCCCGGAGCCGTCACCCAGCTCGAGCTGAGCGGCGCCCGATGCGCCTGTGCGGATACCGCCAGCAGGGTCATCCGCAGCTGGCGGAGTGGGTGGATGGCCGCATCCACCCCCTTCCGACCCGGCTGGAGCTCCCTGACCTCCTCAGGCAGGACCCGCTCCTCGAGCGAATCCGCATGGGCGAGGGAGGAGAGATTCCGGGTCCGGCGCAGTGGCCGGCCTCGGTCACGCCGGCTGCCGCGGTCGCCAGTCCGGGCAAGATCGTCTGCGTCGGCTTGAACTACCGCGATCACATCGCCGAGGGCGCGGGCCGCGAGGCGCCGGAATGGCCGCTCCTGTTCGCGAAGTTCGCCAACGCGGTGATCGCCGACGGCGATCCGATCGTCCGGCCGGAGGGCACGCACGCCCTCGACCTCGAGGTCGAGTTGGGCGTCGTCATCGGTCGTCGGGCGCGACGCGTGTCGGTCGCCGACGCGCCGGCCCACGTCGCCGGCTATGTCGTCGTCAACGATGTCTCCGCCCGCGACTGGCAGGGGAACAAGGCGGCGCTGCGGGAGGGCGAGAGAGGCGACGGCCAGTGGCTCCGGGCGAAGGGCAGTGACACGTTCCTGCCCATGGGACCAGTATTCGTCACCGCGGACGAGCTCGATCCGGCGGCCGGTCTCCGCCTCCGGAGCTGGCGGATCCCGGGCCCGGGTCAGGCAGGCGCCGGCGAGGCGCAACCGATGCAGGACGGCTCGACCGCCGACCTGCTCTTCTCGATCCCGGAGCTGATCGCGTTCATCAGCCGCCACATCACGCTCGAGCCAGGTGACGTGATCGCGACCGGAACGCCGTCGGGTGTCGGCGTCTTCCGCGACCCGCCGGTCTTCCTCGAGCCGGGCGACCGAGTTCGGTGCGAGATCGAAGGCATCGGCTCGGTCGAGAACCCGATCGTCGAATGGACGGACGACCCGCGAGAGTAGTCGTCCGCGCGACCGACTCGAGGGACGAGTCAGCCGGCGGTTCTGCGCGCTCGGCTTGTGCGAACACGGACCGTACCGCGTGAGCTGGACGGCCATCCGACTCGTTGGATGAGTCGCCTGGCTCGGCCTGTGGGCCCGCGCCCGCCGCGCGAACGCGGCACACTGGACGCGTCATGCGTGCGCTCGTCAAGACTGAACCGGGGCCGGGTCTTCAGCTGGTCGACGTGCCTGAGCCGGCGATGGGCATCAACGACGTCCGGATCGGCGTCCGGAAGACGGGGATCTGCGGCACGGACCTCCACATCGAATCGTGGGATCCGTGGGCCGCAACGACGATCAAGCCACCGCTCGTTCTCGGCCACGAGTTCGTCGGCACGGTTCTCGAGATCGGCAGCAACGTCGCCGACCTCCACCCTGGCGACGTCGTCAGCGGCGAAGGCCACGTGATCTGCGGGCACTGCCGCCATTGCCGGGCGGGCCGCTGGAATCTCTGCGCCAATTCCGTCGGGCTGGGTGTCGGGCGCGACGGCGCCTTTGCCGAGCAGGTCGTCCTGCCCGTCACCAACGTCTGGCACCACTGGCCGGGGATCGACGAGGAGGTCGCGGCGATCTTCGATCCGTTCGGGAACGCGGTTCACACCGCGCTCAGCTTCCCGGTCCTCGGCGAGGATGTCCTCGTCGTCGGGGCCGGCCCGATCGGCCTGATGGCGACCGCCGTCGCCCGCCACGCCGGCGCCCGGTTCGTGGTCGTCAGCGAGCCCAATGCCTTCCGTCGTGAGCTCGCCCGGACGATGGGCGCGACCCACGTCGTCGATCCTCGCGCCCAGAGCCTGGCCGAGATCCAGGCGGAGATGGGGATGGTCGAGGGCTTCGACGTGGTCCTCGAGATGTCCGGTAATCCGGGCGCCCTACGCGACGCGATGGCGAACATGGCCCACGGCGCCGGGATGGCGATCCTCGGCATCCCGACCGAGGAGGTCGCATTGGACTTCAACCAGCTCGTCTTCAAGATGCTGACGCTGCGGGGGATCTACGGCCGGGAGATGTACGAGACGTGGTACAAGATGTCGGTGATGCTCCAGTCCGGGCTCGACATCCGCCCGGCGATCACCCACCGCTTCTCGTATCGCGATCACGAGGCCGCCTTTGCCGCGGCTCGATCGGGCGAATCCGGCAAGGTGATCATGAATTGGACGGAGTGATGCGCCGATGAGCACTGACCTGCGTCCGGATCCCCTCGCTTTCCTCGGCGAGGAGCTCGACGACCTCCGGAACAAGCATCTCTATCGGCCGCTGCGGGTGATGTCGTCCGCCCAGGGCCCGATCGTCTCGGTCGACGACCGACGCCTGATCAGCCTGTCCTCGAACGACTACCTCGGCCTGACCCATCACCCCCGCCTCCGCGAGGCGGCCCTCGAGGCCGTCCGGGAGTTCGGCGCCGGCTCC
>DASUPH010000170.1:0-3888 GCA_036276275.1 Candidatus Limnocylindrales bacterium | reverse complement strand
GCTCGTGGCGTGGGTGGTCGCCTGGATCGTCGTCGGGTTCGCGATCCTGCCCTACCTGACCGTCGTTCCGGCGGGCTGGCTTCTGCGCCAGATCGAGCAGCTCTCTACCGCCGAGTTCGTGACCGCGGTCGTGGGCCTCCTGCTCGGCCTGCTGATGGGGCTGCTCCTCGGCCTGCCGCTGTCCGCCTTCCCCGACCCGCTGGGGACGTGGCTGCCCCTCGGTGTGTCGCTCTTCCTCGGCCTCGGCATGGTCGGGCTGACGGTTGCCAAGCGCGAAGACCTGATCCTCGCGGCCGAGGCGATCGGGATCGTCCGCCGGCCCACCCCGGAGCAGCGGGCAACCACCGCGGGCGACCCGCACATTGTGGTCGACACGAGCGCGATCATCGACGGCCGGATCGCCGAGATCGTCGAATCGGGCTTCATCTATGGGACCCTCGTCGTCCCGAAGTTCGTGCTCGAGGAGCTCCAGCACATCGCCGACAGCTCGGACACCCTCCGTCGCAACCGGGGCCGGCGCGGGCTCGAGATCCTCAACCGGATGCAGAAGGAATCGACGACGCCGGTCGAGATCCTCGACGAGGACGTCCCCGACGTCGCCGAAGTCGACGCCAAGCTCGTCGCCCTCGCCCGGGTCCGCAGCAAGGCGATCCTGACCAACGACTTCAACCTGAACCGGGTCGCGGAGCTCCAGGGCGTGCGGGTCCTCAACATCAACTCGCTCGCCAACGCGGTCAAGCCGGCCGTCCTGCCCGGCGAGGAGCTCCGGGTTCGCGTCATCCAGGAGGGCAAGGAGCCGGGCCAGGGCGTCGGGTTCCTCGACGACGGGACGATGATCGTGGTCGAGGGCGGCATCCGGTACATCGACAAGGACCTCGACGTCGCGGTCACCCGCGTTCTCCAGACCGTCGCCGGGCGGATGATCTTCGCCCAGCCCCGTCTCGACTAGCCGGTGACGCGCGGTCACGCGGATGTCGTGGTCGTCGCGGCCGGGACGTCGCAGCGGTTCGGCAGCGACAAGCTCGAGGCGGATGTCGCCGGCCGGCCCCTGCTCGCGTGGACGATCGATCGGCTGGCGGCGAGCCCGCTCGTCGAACGGATCGTCGTCGTCACAACCGCGGAGCGCGTCGATGACGTTCGGGACGCACCGTGGCTGTCCCCGAAGGTCGCCGGGGTGGTCGCGGGCGGCGCGCGCCGACAGGACTCTGTGGCGGCCGGGCTCGGTGCCGTGGCGGAGCTCGATGCCGCGGTCCCGGACGAGTCGGACGATCGCGTGGTCCTCGTCCACGATGGCGCTCGCCCACTGGTCAGCCCGGGCCTGATCGAGTCCGTGATCGACGCCGTCCGGACCTATGGAGCGGCCGTGCCCGTGCTGCCGTTGGTCGAAACGGTCAAGCGCGCCGGACCGGACGGTCGGATCCTCGAGACCGTCGACCGAACCGGGCTGTCCGTGGCCCAGACGCCGCAGGGGGCCACGCTCGGCAGCTTCGTACGCGCCCTCCTGGACGACGGGCTCTCGAAGAGCGGGCGGGAATTCACCGATGAGGCCGCCCTGCTCGAGGCCTGTAGAATCGCCGTTCATGCAATCCCCGGCGATCCGAGCAATCTCAAGGTGACGCTGCCCGGCGATCTCGCGCGGGTGGAGGCGGCCCTCACCGGCCGTTCGCCTGCCAGTCCGGGCGTCCGGGTCGGACTCGGTCGCGACAGTCATCCGTTCGGTCCCGGATCGCCGCTCGCGCTTGGCGGCCTGGCGATTGCCGGCGCGCCGCGTCTCAGCGGCCACTCGGACGGCGACGTGGCGCTCCATGCGATCGCCGACGCGATCCTCGGCGCCGCGGGTCTCGGCGACCTCGGGCGCCTCTTTCCGGCCGGACCCGAGACGCCCGCCGGGATCGCCAGCTCGGAGCTGCTCACCGCGGTCGTCGCCCGGGCGTCCGCGGCCGGGCTCCGCGTCGCCAACGTCGACGTCACGATCGTCGCTGCGCGGCCGCGGCTCGGTGACGTCCTCGAGGGGATCGGCCGGCGCGTTGCCGAGCTCCTCGAGATGGAGCCGCGCCAGGTCAACGTCAAGGCGTCGACCGGCAACCTCGCCGGGATGGAGGGCGCGGGCCGCGGGATCAGCGCCCAGGCCGTCGTGACCCTGGTCGCGAGCGGATGACGATCCGGCTCCAGGACACGCTGACCGGAGAGACACGGTCGCTCGAGCCGCTCGAGTCCGGCCATGTCCGGATCTACACCTGCGGGCCGACGGTCTACGGCCCCGTCCATATCGGCAACTTCCGGAGCTTCCTGTACGCCGACGTCCTCGTCCGCCATCTCCGGCGACGCGGGCTGAAGGTGAAATGGGTGATGAACATCACCGACATCGACGACAAGATCATCAAGGGCGCCGCGGCCGCCGGGGTCGGGATCGATGAGCTCGCGGATCGCTGGCTGGAGCGGTTCCTGGCCGACTCCGAGACGCTCCGGATGAGCCGGCCCGACGTCCTGCCCCGGGCGACGGCCCACATCGACGACATCGTTGCGCTGATCACGACGCTCCTCGAGCGCGGGCATGCCTACCGGACGGACGACGGCTCGGTCTTCTTCCGGATCGCGTCGTGGCCGAGCTACGGCCGGCTCGCCCGCCTCGACCCCGACCAGATGCGGGTCGGCGAGCGGGTCGAAACCGACGAGTACGGCAAGGACGACGTCCGCGACTTCGTCCTCTGGAAGGGCCCGAAGCCCAACGAGCCGTCATGGGACACCGCGATCGGCCCGGGCCGCCCCGGCTGGCACATCGAGTGCTCGGCGATGTCGATGAAGCATCTCGGCCCGTCGTTCGACATCCACACGGGCGGCGTCGACCTGATCTTCCCCCATCACGAGGACGAGATCGCGCAGAGCGAGGCAGCGACCGGCCAGCCATTCGTCCGGACGTGGCTTCACTGTGCCCACCTCCAGTCCAGCGGCGCGAAGATGGCGAAGTCCACCGGCAACATCGCCCGCGTCGGCGACGTCATCGACAACGGCTTCTCCGCGCGTGCCCTGCGCTATGCGCTGATCGCGGTCCACTACCGGGCCCCGCTCAACTACAGCATCGAATCCCAGGCTGCCGCGACGGCGGCGGTCGATCGGCTCGACGCGCTCGTTGCCGCCCTCACGGCGTACCACGAGGATCGACCCGACGACGCGGCGCTGGCCGGGGTCCTCGCCGACGCCGAGCGCGCCTTCGACGAGGCGCTCGACGATGACCTGAACGTCTCGGCCGCCCTCGCCGTCGTGTTCGACCTCGTCCGCGATCTCAACCGTCGGATCGACAGCCGATCGCTCTCGAGCGCGGATGCCGCGGCGGCGCTCGATCGGCTGCGGGCGCTCGACGAGGTGCTGGCCGTCCTCCCCGAAGCTGCCGAGGATCTCGACGAGACGACACGACGCCTGCTCGACGAGCGAGCCACCGCCCGGGCCAACCGCGACTGGGCCGCGTCCGATCGGTTGCGCGATGAGCTCGCCGGCCGGGGGATCGCGGTGGAGGACACGCGCGACGGTCAGCGCTGGCGGCGTCAGCTGGAGGCTGCCCGTGGCTGATCGACCTCGATCCGACGATCCGGGTCGTCGCCCGAAGCCTGACCGGAGCGGTACCGGTCGACGCCCCGGGCCCGGTCGGCCGGGCGGTGGTCGGCCCACGGGCGGTGGCCGACCGCCGGGTCCGAGGGGTCCGTCGGGTCCGTTCAACCCGGCGGGTCCCGGTGGTGGTCCCGGCGCGGGTCCACGGCGCGGCTTCGGCTTTCGTCGGCCAGGGGACGACGGCCGTGACGACCGCGGCGGCTCGGAACCCTCACGCGATCGACCATGGTCATCGGGCGGCGGCAACGAGCGGGGCCCGGGCCGCGGCTTCGGGCGGCCCCC
>DASUPH010000169.1:0-7761 GCA_036276275.1 Candidatus Limnocylindrales bacterium | reverse complement strand
GGAGCTCCTCGAGCCCGTCCGACCCGAGCTTCTCGCGCAGGATCTCGTAGTCGTTCACGTCCATCTCCGTTCCGCAACGTTGCGATCAAGCCACGGGTGGAGCGGTTGCCTCGGCCGGGCGCACCGGTTCCGGCTGGTCGGCAGCGACATCGTTCCGGCGTCGACCGAGGACATGCCAGACCTCCATCTCGCCCTTGCCCTTGACCGCGATGGTCCCTCTCGGCTCGCATTCGAACTCGTCGCCAAGGAGGTCGTATGTCGCCCGGGTGATCTGGATCCGCCCCGGCGTCCCCTGGGACTCCATCCGGCTGGCCGTGTTGACGGCGTCACCCCAGAGGTCGTAGAGGAACCGCTTCCGGCCGATCACGCCGGCCACGACCGGACCGGAGTTGATGCCGATGCGCAGCTCGAGCCCGAGATGGCCGACATCGTCGCTCGAGCGCATTGCTTCGACCATGTCGAGCGCCATCAGGACCAGTGCCCGCGCGTGGTCGGGCCGTGGCACCGGAACGCCGGCGGCGACCATGTAGGCATCCCCGATCGTCTTGATCTTCTCCAGTCCGTACCGATCGGCGAGCGTGTCGAAGTGGCTGAAGAGGTGGTCGAGGAGCTCGACGACCTCGGCCGGCGCGAGGTGCTCGGACTTCGGCGTGAAGTCGACGACATCCGCGAACAGGATCGAGGCCGAGCTGAACTGGTCGGCGATCGTGTGCGAGTCGAGCTTCAGGCGATCGGCGATGGAGCGCGGCAGGACATTGAGGAGCAGGTTCTCGGCGCGGTCCTGGGCGATCTGCAGCGCGCTGAGCGCATCCTGGCGCTGCTTGGCAAAGATCGCGAGGAGCGTGAACACCATCGTGCCGCCGACCGCGATGTTGAGCGCGAGCATCGTGGTCGTGAACCACGCCGGCAGTGGGGAGATGTTGCCCAGGACCTCGCCCGCAATCCCTGACCCGAGGAAGACCGCCAGGAAGGCGATGTACCAGCGGATCCCGGCGCGCACACCACCGAACACGAGCGCGCCCATCGGGGCGAGGATGCCCCACACGCCGACGCCCGTCGATGTGACGAACCCGCCGAGCGGGATCATCGACAGGTTCGGCGCGAGCAGGATGTCGAGGAGCTCGATGCGCAGGAGCAGGCCGAAGCCGCGCGTCCTGGTGAAGACCGCAATCGCTCCGACCGATACGCCGAAGTACGCGAACGCGAGCAGGCCCGACGGCGCGCCGAACCCGACATAGAGGCCGCCCCAGAGCAGCGAGATCGGCAGGATGAGCACGGAGATGAGGACGAGGAGTGCCTTTCTGGCGCGCACATCCTCGTCGTCGCCGGGATCCGCGCCGATCTGCGCGAGGCGGGCGAGCACCGCGTCCGCAATCGTCCGGGAGCGGCTGGCAGGGTTCACGCCGGTGACGTTACTCCGGACGGGGACGCCACGACGCCGGCCCGGTTGGGCCGGCGTCATTGCGCGATGTCGGGCTACGGCGCCAGTCGCTGCCAGCCGGAGACATTGCCGGCTGACCAAGGAAGCAGCTCGCCGTTGCCGCCGGTGGCCGCGTCGACGAGGCGGGTCTCCTTCGACCCCGAGTCGTTGACCAGCACGGACTTGCCATCCGGCGAGAACACCCCGGTGACAGACTCGTTCTCCACGTTCGGGTAGTTCGGACCCATCGCGATCGGGCGACTGCCATCGACTGGGGCGACCGTGACCTGGGTTCGATCCGTCCCGTAGGTCAGGAAGAGGATCCGCTGGCTGTCCGGCGAGAAGCTCGCGAAGCCCTGGCTCCGGGCTGGATCGCTGACGACGCGGTCCGTGCCCGCCCGGAGATCGAGGATGTGCATCCGATTCAGCTTCGCCTCGCCGTCCCAGGTCGTATAGGCGATGAAGTGACCGTCCGGCGATGGCTGCGGGAACAGGTAGTCGCCATCGAACCCGTCGGTCGGCGTCAGCGTCCGAAGGCCGCTGCCGTCCGGATGGACTGCGAAGAGGCCGGACCGTCTGCCCACCGACGTCTTCGTGTTGCCACGGAAGACGATCTCTGTCCCGTTCGGGCCCAGAAAGTTCGGGACCAGGAACTTCATCTGCGGATCGCCCACGTCGATCTGACGCATCGGACCCGTCGTCCGAAGGTCCACGATCTCGAGAACCTGGCCGACCGACGGATCGCCGGTCGCCACCACGACGAAGGAGTCGTCCGGTGCGAGATCCGACCAGTCTGGCGCGACGAGCGGCTCGCTGATCGCGATGGCTCCCGAGCCGTCAGGTTTCGCCGCCATCATCTGGAGGAGCTCGTTGAACGAGCCCGCGAGTCCTTGCGTGCGGCGCAGGAAGGTCAATCGCGTTCCGTCCCGGGTGAATCCCGCGGCGAAGTCGTCCGTCGGCCCCCCGACGACGAGCTTCGTCGAGCCAGTGAGGCCGTCACGGAGGTAGATGTCCCCGCCGCCAAAGACAAGTGCGCCGTTGCGGGCGGGGCCGAACGGCGGCGGCACCCTGGTGTGTGAGCCCGCCGCGAAGAGGGCGACAGCGAGGAGGGCGATGAGGACCGCGACGGTCACGAGCGTTCGCCACGGCACCGTCGGGAAGAAGAGAGATCGACGGGCGATCACGCCCATGGGAAGCCACCTTTCGAGGAAGGTCCAGCGCGGACGCTGCCGGGTCGCGGCGGTCTGCGCCAGGAGGTCGTCAACGTAGTCGGGCACCCGTGGCGAGGCGATGTCCGTCAGGATTTCCGGCAGCTCAACCTGGAACCGGCCGGACCGATCGAACGCGCTCATGCGGTCTGCCCTCGTGGAAGCCCGTTGGCTTCCGAGCTCGAGTCGAGCTGGAGCTCCAGCCGCATCGCCGCGAGCGATCGATGCAGCCGGGACTTCGCCGTCCCGAGCGGAATTCCGAGGGCCAACGCCGCCTCCGGCAGCGGGACCCCCAGGAAGTAATGGACGACGACGAGCGCGCGCCAGTCGGGATCCAGGCGCCGGAGCGCCCGCTCGACCTGGTCGCGATCGACGACGAAGGTGCCGATGTCGCCGACGGGTACGTCGGCCGTTGGGGTCAGCTCGACCTCGATGACCCGACGGCGTCGTCGCCGCAGGATCTCGAGACAGGAACGCACGGTGATGCGGTGGATCCAGGCGTCGAACCGGTCGGGGTCGCGCAACCCCGGCAGGTCTCGCCAGGCCTTGACGAATGCCTCCTGGACCGCGTCGCGCGCGAGCTCCGGGTCGTGGAGGATCAGTCGGGCTGCTGCGTCCAGCCGCGCGACGATCCCGCGGACGAGCACGGCGAAGGCGTCATGATCGCCTCGTCCGGCACGTTCGACGAGATCCCGCTGGTCCACAGACGTCCACCTGTGACGGCCCGACCACTCGGTCGTGCTCGAATCGTACGGTGCCGCCGAGGGTCGAAGAGTTCCCGCGGGTCAGTTCCGGGCTTCTGGTCCCGCCGTCAGACGGTCTCACGGCAGCGCGACGCGCTGCCAGCTCGCCGCCCAGTCGGGGAGCATGTCGAGGGTCACGCCTGGTGCCGGGATCACGATCGGCTTCGCCTTGCCGGCGACTTCGCGGATGACCCTGACCGCCGGGCCGACATCGTTGGCGGGTCCGGGATGGTCGTCAGTCAAGATCAGGCTCCGGCCGTCGGGTGACCAGGTTGGCTGATACCAGCCGTACTGGCCGGGCAGCTGGCGGATCTCGTGACCCGTCGCATCGGTGATGACCGCCACGGGGCCCGAGCCATCGCCGGATCGCATGTAGGCAATCCGCGACCCGTCCGGTGACCACGATGCCGCGTTCGCCGACCAGTCATCGACCGAGATCTGCCGCTCGGGCGCCCCGTCGAGGCCGACCAGATACACCTGGGTCGGACCGTCTGGACTTCCGGCGGAGAACAGGATCGACCGCCCGTCGGGGCTCCATTCGGCGCCCTCGCCCTTCTGGCCGATCTCGACGTATGAACCGTGAGTCAGCTTGACCGGATCGGTCCCGTCGCGCCTCACGACGAACAGGCCCCGCAAGGTCGCCATCGCAAGGTGCGTTCCGTCCGGAGACCAGGTCGGCCCCCACGAGTCATCGCTGGACGCCCCGAGATCATGAGGGGGCCCGGACCCGTCCGCCGGCGCCACGAAGGAACGCTCGTGGTCCGGCGACACGGCTCGGGAATACGCGACGAAGGCACTGTCCGGCGACCATGCAATGTTGCTGAGGGCCTGGGCGGCACGGTCCAGGACGCGCGGGTGACGGCCGTCTGCATCGGCAACGACGACGTCCGCCAGTTGCGGGTCCGAGGCCGGCTCTCCGGGAAGGAACTGCCGATACGCGATCTTGGTGCCGTCGGGTGAGAACGTCGGCGCGAGCTCCGTGCCGTCGCCGAAGGTCAGCTGGCGGCGGTCCGACCCGTCGGGCGCGGACGTGAAGACATGGCCGTCGGCCATGAACGCGATCCGGCCGTTGCCGGCGAGCCCGAACGGCGGCGGCAGGCGATGCTGACCTCCGACCAGGAGCGCCACGAGGGCCGCGGCCAGGAGCAGCGTGGCGACGAGCACCGCCCAGGCAACCCCCGAACGTGTCGTCGAGCTCGGCCGAACCATCGCTCCGACCGACGTCAGCGCCGTTCCGACATCCCGCCGCAGCCGGCCGATCCGGCTGGCGTCCCGGGCCCGCGCGGCCCGTGCCACCACCAGCAGATCGGCAGCGCTCGAGCCGACGAAGCCGTCCGCCGGGCTCGACTGCACGTCGAGCCGTCGGATCAGCGCGTCAATGCGATCGTCAGTCATCATCGGAGTCGCCGCCATACGCGTGCCGGAAGGCTTCGCGGGCCCGGTGGAGCAGGGAATGCGTTGCCGCCGCGCTCTTGCCCATCAGTCGGGCGGCTTCGGCAACCGGCAGGTCGTCCAGCACGACGAACGCGAGGACCGCCCGCTGGGCCGCCGGTAGCGACCGGAGCGCGTCGGCGATCGCCGCTCGGTCATCGAGGCCCGGTCGGCTGGCGCCGCTGTCCGAGAGCTGGATCTGGCGGACCTCGAGGTTCATCCGGCGTCGCTCCTCGCGCTCGAGCGCACGAAAGTGATCGGCGAGCTTGTGCCGCGCGATCCCGCACAACCAGGTCGTCACGTCGGACCGCCCGTCGAAGCGCACTCGCTGCCCGATCGCGGCGACGAACGTCTGCTGGCTCAGCTCCTCGGCCAGGGAGACGTCGTTGCCACACCGGCTGAGGACGTAGCTGAACACGCGCGGGAGTGACCGCCGGTACCAGGCCTCGAACGCGGCGTCGCTTCCGAGCGCAGCACGCAGCTCGTTGGCGCCATCCGCGACCGTGGTCCGGGCGGTCATCTCCATCGCGCTCCTGTCGGTGGGGCGATCTAGGGTACGAGCAGCGCGCAGAGCCGCGCGAACCCTTCGTCGGTATACGAGATCCGGCCGTGATGGATCTCGTCGTCACCGTTCGGCACGATCAAGCCCGACTCGTGGACGTCCGAGCCGAGACTCGGGACCCGCAGCACCGATCCACGGGTGCTGGCGACGCCGCTGGTGAGGTCGCCGGGGATCGTGAAGTGCTCGTCCCAGCTCATATTCCGCATGAACACGACAGTGGGGCCGTCGCCGGTCGGGGACAGGGACCAGGTGCCGCGAACGCTCTCCTCGACCTTGCGGCGGACGATGAGTCCGTCGCGATACCAACGGGTCGAATTGCTGACCTCCGTCGAGGTCTCGTAGATCTGGCCGCACGGGGAGTCATCGGCCGGCTCATTCTCGATCGACGCGGTGCCCCCGGTGTCGCACTGGACCTCGGGACCGAGCTGCCAGCACACCCGGAACGGCTTGAGGGGCGGGGTCAGAGTCGTCGGGTCGACAAACGACCGCGCCGATGCGCCCGGCGCGCCGCCGAGCGCTCCGATCGCCAGGGCGATCACGACCAAGATGGGACGGGTTCTGCGCATCGCGAGCCTCCTTGTGCGCCAGGGGGCCGATGCCTCCGGCCGTTGCAGGTGAGTCGCTCGGGAGGCACCGAATCGTTCGAATGGCCGGCGCGTGCGCCGTCCGGCACCTGGGGCGCGTTTGTCGCCCATCGCGACTACGCTCGGCTCGTGAACCTCGAGACGATCTGGACCACGCCGGATGCCGGAGCCGGCGGCGCGCAATCCCGCGGCGGCGCGATGCCGGTCGAGCTGGCCGAGCGTTATGGGGGCCCACTCGAGATCCCGATCCATCCGGGCCGGCCGACGCTGCTCGTCAACTTCGTCTCGACACTCGACGGCGTCGTCGCCCTGGGGCCCGGCGAGGAGAGGGGCGGCGGCGTGATCAGCGGCCGTTTCGAGCCGGATCGGTTCGTCATGGCGCTGCTGCGGGCGGCCGCCGACGTCCTGGTCATGGGCGCGGGGACGATCGCGGGCACCAGCAGCACGAACTGGACGGCCGAGCACCTTCAGCCCGACCACGCGGCGGCGTTCGCCCGATGGCGGCGCGACCTCGGCCTGGCGCCGCATCCGACCACCGTGATCGTCACAGGCAGCGGCGACGTCCCGCTCGGCCGGCGCGGCGTCGACGACCCCGCCATGCCCGTCATCTTCGCGACCGCCGCCTCGGGCGGGCGACGGCTCCGTGACCTGGAGCTGCCGCCGCACGTCGGGATCGAGGTCCTCGGGACCGGCGCCGCGATCTCGCCGAGCGAGCTGTCGATGTTCCTGGGGCGGTTCGGCGGGCAGGTCGTCCTGTGCGAGGGCGGGCCGCATCTCCTCGGCGATCTCGTCACGGCTGACGTCGTCGACGAGTATTTCCTGACGATCGCCCCGCAGGTGATCGGCCGCGACAAGGGCCGACTGGGGATGGTCGAGGGCATCGGGCTCAATCCGGACGAGGCCCGCTGGAATGAACTCGTCTCCGTCAAGCGCGCAGAGGACCACGTGTTCCTGCGCTATCGCCGCACCGCTTCGTCCGACCGCGGCACCTGAACGCGCGCTCAGGCGCCGGCGCGAACCCGCTCGAGTCCGTCGAGGGTCAGGTCGAGACCGAACGCGAACTCGACGTCGTCATCGCATGGCCCGAGGACGCCTTCGTGACTGGCCGCCATCGCCAGCTCCACGACCCGCGGGTATCCGGCCAGCGCGCGGAGCATGGCGGCCGCGTCGGGTGGGGGATCGGCCGGCCCGGGCTCCTCGAAGAGGTCCTGGGTGAACCCGAAGATCCGGCTGCTCAGCACGTGGAGGGCGTGATGGGCGAGCTCGATCGAGAAGCCGCCGTCGTGGAGGGTCGCCAGGACGGACTCGACGTAGGCGAGACATGCCGGGCCGCCCGTGCCGCGCTCTTCGAGGACGCGCCGGGCCCACGGGTGGCTCAGCATGACGTTGCGCGCCGCCATGGCCTGCTCGCGGAGGTTGGCTCTCCAGTCGCCGCCTGAGGTGGGCCGCTCGATCTGGCCGACGATGACCTCGACGAGCCCGTCGAGGAGGTCGTCCTTGCCCCGGACGTGGCGGTAGAGGGCCATCGCGTCGACGCCCAGCTCCTGCCCGAGCTTGCGCATGCTCAGGGCCTCGTTGCCGCCTCGATCGGCGAGGTCGACGGCGGCCTGGAGCACGCGGTCCCTGGTCAGGGGCGTGCGGCGCTCATCGGTTGTGTTCGGCTCGGTTACCACGTCGGTTGTTTCACCTCTTGACGAGTCTACGGTGTAGCGTCTATGTTTACGGCGTAGTTTACACCGTAGACATGGGAGATCCCGAATGACGACCACAGCCGACACCACCCAGAAGGCGCCCCCGAAGGTCCCGCGGTGGC
>DASUPH010000168.1:0-3936 GCA_036276275.1 Candidatus Limnocylindrales bacterium | reverse complement strand
GCCCGATCCTTCGGGTCGAGCCGGCCAAGGGCGTCGGCGAGGTCGATCATCGCGGCGCGGTTGATGTCGCGCGGCCGCGTCGGGTCGACGACGGTGATCTCCCGAACCGTGCGCCGGCGGCGGCTCCATACGATCTGGCGCGCCTCGTTGGCGGCAACCGACATCAGCCACGGGCGCAGGCGGTTGGGGTCCCGCAGATCCTTCAGCCGACGGTAGGCGATGGCCCAGGCCGACTGCTCGGCTTCCTCGGCGATGTCGAGGTCGCCGGAGACGAAGTAGGCGATCCGCGCCATGTCCGCGTGGTGCTCGGCGACGATCCGGGCGAACGCGACCTCGTCGCCGGCGATGGCGCGCTCGACGATCGACCGGTGTGGTTCGGCCTCCGCGATCACGTCTCCGATCATGCTCTACAGATGCCAGCCGGACCTGCCTCGTTACAGGCTGGACGCCCATGATCGAACGCGCGCCGCTCTCCACGACTCAGTAGAGTCGGAAGGCGTCCCCGATGGACGCCGAGGAGGACGATCGGTTGGATCGCGATCTCGTCGAGCAGGCACAGCGCGGCGACCGGGAGGCCTTTGCCATCCTGGCCCGGACGCACGGTGACCGGCTCATGGCGATCGCCCAGCGGATCCTCCGGGATGTCGGACGGGCCGAGGACGCCGTACAGCAAACGCTGGTGATCGCCTGGCGAGAGCTGCCCGGTCTGCGCGATCCGGACCGCTTCGACGCCTGGCTCCAACGCCTGCTCATCAACGCGAGCTTCGCCGAGGCGCGCCGCTGGAAAACCTGGAACGCCACCGTCCGCATCCTTCCGGTCGACGGACCGCCGGGCGCGGACGAGACGCTGTCCGTGGATGACCGCGACCGCATCGAACGCGGCTTTCGACGGCTTCCGCCCGATCAGCGGGCCGTCCTCGTTCTCACCCACTACCTGGGCCTGACCCCGACCGAGATCGCCGAGCGACTCGGCATCGCCGTGGGCACAGCCCGATCCCGACTCCATTACGCCCACCGGGCGATGCGCGCGGCCCTCGAGGCCGATGAGCGCCCCGTCGCGGTGGCCGGAGGGCAAACGCGATGACCGACCAGCGAGAGCTCGACCGCGTGCTCGACGCCTTCTTCGTCGAGGGCACGGACGAGCTCGCCGATCGGGTGATCGACGCCGCCCTCGACCAGATCGACCACACCCAACAGCGGCGCGTGTTGCGCGCGCCGCGGAGGTTCTCGACGATGAACATGCCCACCCGCGTCGCCGCGGCCGCCGTCATCGGCGTGCTCGCGGTCGGTGCCACCTTCTATGTGATCAGGCCAAGCCAGCCGGCCGTCGGCCCGCCCGGCCCGACGACCGGTGCGAGCTCGACACCGGTGGCCGTCGTCACGCCGAGCCCGAGTGCGCGTCTGCCGCGCTCGACACCGTCGTCCAGTTCGGAACCGTGTGTGCAGTTGGACCTCAAGACGGGCGACGCCCTGCCGGCGATTCGCGGCGATTCCCTGCCGGGCCTTGGCCAGGGTCGCGGTGTCTATCTGGCCACCATCGAACCCGCCCGTCCCCATTCCCCAGGGCTTTGGGCCGTCGGCCCGGGGACGGATCCGGCTCGCCCAATCGCCGCCGTCGAACTCTCGGCTGGAGTCGTCGAGGTCGTGGGCCTGTCGCCCGACGGATCAAGCGTCCTGATCATGGCCGGGCACAGCGGCCCTGGCGACCCGAACTGCGCGGACATCTTTGTCGTTCGGACGGACGGTTCGGGCGCGACTCGCCTCACGACGTTCCCCCTCGAGCGCGTCGTGGTTGGGGCCGCGTTCTCCCCGGACGGCAAACGTGTTGCCTATGCCTGGAAGGATTCCGGTTCCTGGCCAGGCTTCGGGACGTTGACGGTTCTGGACCTCGCGAGCGGCCGAACGGTCGACCAGCCATGCAACAACACGGTTTTCGATTTCCCGTACGTCGTCGACTGGTCGCCGATCGGCGACAGGATCGCCGTGGCCTGCCACCGAAGCATCTGGATCTTCGACCCCAGTGGCACGAGCGCACCGATCGCTGTTCCGAGCACCGGCTCGATCCTGACGTTCAGGTGGATCGACGACAACCACATCGTCGTCGCCAATGACGCAGGTGAGACCAGCACGTTCGACGTCGCTTCAGGGACGTCTTCCGTGCTTGGGAGCTTCAGCGAGTCCGATATCGAAATCGTGATCCCGTCCGGCGTCATGTCGCCGGATGGGCGCTGGCTGGCATACCTGGGCGGCGTGCGGGGTGACGTGCCCGGCAACGACTTCAGGATCGTGAGCTACCTGGTGCCCACGACCGGCGGGAGACCGACCCGCATCCTGACCGAGCGCGAGGCATGGTCCACCGTCGGCTGGTCCGCCGACAGCCGTGCGCTCCTGGGTGTCATCAACGGATCCGAGGGCGCGGGACCGACGCTCAGCCGACTGGACGTCGAGACCCTCCGGTTGTCGACGGTCGGCTCGCTGTCCGACTACCGCCAGGGGGTCTGGCAAATCCCGTAGCCGATCAGGCCTTTGGCCAGAACGAGGCAGCGCAATGACCCGTTCACTCAGAGTGGTTTCCGTTGTGGCCATGTTCCTCGCGGGCTGCACGAGCGGAGGTACGGCCGCGCCCACGTTAACGGGTTTGTCGTCTGGGCCTACGACCCCCGGGCCGTCACCCAGCCCCGTCGTATCGCCGGCTCCAACCGCAACGGCGGCTCCGGCAGCCGTGCCGGGCGGTCGGCTCGTGTTCGAGCGGCCCGGATCGGACGGGAAGGAGCACTACTTCACGATCAAGACCGACGGCAGCGACGAACACGCGCTCTACGTGAGGGAAGACTGCGGGTGCGCGGTCTGGTCGGCGGACGGGACGCGGGTCATGACCCTCGACGCGACCGGGCTCGGGACGTTCTCGCTCATGACGATCCGGCCGGACGGCACCGATCGGGTCGTGGTCACCCCGCCAATCAAGACGCTCAACCTGGGACCGGGAGCGTCGAGCAAGGACGGTCGTCGGATCGCCTTCGGCGGCTGGGACCAGACGGATCACGCCCGTGATGGCGTCTATGTCGGCTCGCCGGACCTGGCGGACGTCCGCCGGGTGACGCCCATTCCGGCCGGTCACGTCAGTGTGGAGCCATTCGGCATCACGCCAGATGGCTCGCGCATCGCGTTCTTCGCCGACCGCGGGAAGACGGAGCATGCCGCGGGCGACCTCTTCGTGGTCAACGCCGACGGCAAGAAGCTCCGTCAGCTCAACCCGCCCGGGACCACGCACAACTTTCTCGATGTGGCGTCGGGAAGCCTCTCGCCGGACGGTCGCCACGTTGCATTCGGCGTCGAGGGCAGGATCTACGTCGCCGACCTCGACGGCGGCGAGGCTCGGCCGATCACCGACCCAGCCGACTTCGTCTGGGCGGTCTCCTGGTCACCGACCGAAGAGTGGATCGCTTACACGCGGCAGCACGGATCCAGGTCCGTGATCTCCCTGGTGCGCCCGGACGGCACCGACCACAAGGAGATCTCTCCGAAGGGCGACACCGGCGAGACCTCGCGCGCGATGTGGTCGCCCACGGGTGACGCGCTCGTGGTCCAGCGGGACGCCGACACGCCCCACAATCTTTGGATCATGGACCTGGAGGGCGTCTTCATTGGCCAGGTGACCCACGAACCGTCCGACTATGCGTGGTTCAGCTGGGCGTCGGCCGGCTCGTGAACGGTGGACTGTCGACCGACATCCACGATAGCCGTGTTTCTGGACGAGCGATCGGTGGGAGCCGCCATGGCTCCCACCGATCGGACGTGATCCGCCCTACAGGACGGAAACCTGGATCAAGGCCGCGACGGCTGGGTCAACCGAAACGTGGTCGGCACCAGCGACCGAGTCGATGATCAGCTTGTCGCTGGCCGGGTCCGCGTGCGTGATCCGCACGAGCGCGGCCA
>DASUPH010000167.1:0-2657 GCA_036276275.1 Candidatus Limnocylindrales bacterium | reverse complement strand
GACGTCGAGGGGCTCCTGGAACGGGCGATCGACGAGCTCCTCGCGGCCGAGGACCTTGCCGGACCCGACGGCGATGCCAGCGTCCGGATCACGATCTCCCGCGGCGCCTTCTTCGGGCGCGGTCTCCTGCCGCCCGACGAGCATCCGGAGCCGACGATCGTCGTTCAGGCCTGGCCGGTGGCGCCGACGCCGGCCTCGCATCTCGAGATCGGCCTGCATCTCGTCGCCAGCAGCGTCCGGCGCGACCCGGAGAACCCGCTCGCGGCCCTCAAGACGACGTCGCGCGCCGACTACGTCCATGCCCGGGTCGAAGCCCGGGCAGCCGGCGCGGACGACGCCGTGTTCCTCACGATCGACGGCTTCCTGTCGGAGGCGACCTCGGCCAACGTATTCGTCGTCCGCTCGGGCTCGGACGCCTCGCCCGAGCTCGCCACGCCGTCTCTCGCCTGCGCGATCCTGCCGGGCACGACCCGCGACTGGATCCTCCGCTGGGCGGCATCGGCAGGTCTCCGGCCGACCGAGGGCTGGCTCACGACGCGTGACCTGGCCGAGGCCGACGAGGCGTTCCTGTCGAGCTCGGTGGCCGGCATCCTCCCGGTGGCGCGGTTCGCCGGCGAGCCGATCGGCGCGGGCCGCCCCGGCCCGTGGACGCTCCGCGCCCGAACGGCCCGCGAAGCGTTCATCCGGGGCGACGCGGGATCGAGATGACGGCCGGGCGACGCGACCACGCTACGGTCACTCCGATCCATCCACGGTTGCGTTCTCACGAGGCGGAGGTCCGAGATGACATCGACGCCACCACGGGCCCAGGGCCGCTTCAACGTTCTCGCGCTGCTCCTCGGGCTCGTCGTCGTCGCGGGATTTGTCGGCTATCTGTTCGGGAACCGATCAGCGGCCACGATCCTCACAGGCCGGGCGGACTCGGGCGGAGGTGGGATCTCGATCATCACCCCCGACTGGACCTACGGGGTGCCAGTGGACGGCGTGATGTGGACCGATCGGTCGAACAGCCTCCACGAGGGCGGCCGACCGGACTGCCTCGCGCCGGACGTGCCGGCATTCCAGGTCCGCTTCGCCGCGGTCCAGGTGACCGTCGACGACAACACCTGGCGGCCGGTCGTGTGGATCGACTGCCGCAGCGCGCCGTGACCACCGATAGACTCGCCGGGTGACGCGCGACGAACTGATCGGACGGACTCGCCAGCTCGTCGAGGAGGGTGGCCGCCTGCAGCAGGATCCGAGCCTGGGCGGGCTCCAGACGTGGCTCCAGCTGAGCGACGACCTGCTCGCGGCCGCATGGGGATCGATGGATCGCTACCACCTCGCCTGGCTGATGGTGGGCAAGCCGAAGCAGGTCGTTCGCGGCCGGGCCATGACGCGGGACGAGGAGTCCGCCTACGTCCGCGAGGTCGCGGAGGCGAAGACGTCGGCGCTGCGGATGAGCCTCGACGCCGTGGAGCGGCAGGGCATGCCGTTCGTCGGCGAGGAGCGCGGGATGGCGCCGGGCCAGGGAATGGGGACGCTCCCTGGGGAGCGTACCTAGGACGCGGCCTTGATCGAGCTCGTCATCGGCGCGAGGTCGACGCGACCGCCGTAGCAGATGACCAGCCGATCACCCTTCGACCAGCCCTCGTTCGTCGGCTGGTACCAGCCGAGGGTGAGGACCTCTTCGGTTTGGATGTTCCTGCCGGTGTAGGTCGACCAGGCGGGCAGGCAGTTCGACGTCACCCACGCCTCGACCGAGGAGTCCGCGGGATAGGCGCTGTCCTCGCCATCCATCTTGGCCAGGTAGACGACTTCGGCCGTGTGCGACTCGGTGCACGGATGGTGTTGAACGTCGTTGACCTCGGTCGCCCCGGCCGGATCGTCGAAGCAGTCGCCAACCTTGAGCTCACCGGCGTTGCTCGAGAGCCGGTCCCGGAAGATCAAGGCCCCGATCCCGACGACGATGAGGATGCCGATCCAGATCAACCCACGGCGCATGGATATTTCTCCTCGATCCAGCAGGTGGTGCCCGCACCCTGACCGCCGGTTGGGACGCATGGTATGGACTGGCAATGACCGGCGAAAGGCGAAGAAGGTCCTGCCCCGCCGACGCCATCAGGGTCGACCGGCCGCGCCTCCATGGCCCGAATCGAGCTCGCGGACGAAGACCACGCGGTCCTCGCCATCGCCGTCGTAATCGGCATAGGCCGGCGATCCGTACAGGAGCTGCGTCCCCGGCCCGTCGACGAGGGCGAACCCGATCGAGCGGTGGAAGGCGACCGAGACCCGATTACCGGGCCAGGTGATGGCGTTGACGCGTCGGACACCGCGCCCGGCCACATCGCCGAAGAACTGGCGGTAGAGCGCCGCGCCGAGGCCATGCCGTCGCCGGTTGGGGTCGGTCGCGATCATGTGGGCGTAGGCAACCTCCGGGTCGTCGGGGCTGATGTAGCCGATGATGAACCCGAGCAGCCGCCCATCCTCGTCCTCGGCGATCCAGGAGGTGCCGGTGAAGTGCTGGAACCAGAGGCGCAGGAACAGGCCGCTCATCCGGCGGCCACCCCACCACTCGTCGACGACGCGGACGATCGGTCCGTGGTCGGCCTCGATGGGGCGGCGGAAGCGGATTGCCGAGAGGTCGACCGGCGTCATTGCGAGGCCGCAGCCGCCAT
>DASUPH010000166.1:0-9981 GCA_036276275.1 Candidatus Limnocylindrales bacterium | reverse complement strand
GCAGCTTGTCACCGTTCGGCAGGCGCGGGATCTTGCCTCGCTTCGAGGCCTGGCCGACGGCGCGGATGGTGATCGGCACGCATTCAGCTCCGGTGGACGGCGTGAGGCGTCCGACGATACCTGCTCGGGGACCCTGCCGGTAGTGGGACCAGGTGGTCCGATCGTCCTGTCGGAGCCGCCCGGCTTCAGGCGACGAGGGCGGACACCGCCTCGTCGAAAACCGCCGTGTGTCGATCGACATCGGCCGCGGTCGTGGCCGGGCTCATCAGGGCCATGTTGTGGAACGGCGTCATCAGGACGCCGCGGTTCATCGCCGCGAGGTGGAGGTAGCGGTCGAGTTTCGGGTCGTCATGTGCGACCTGCTCCGCCCCATCGCGCGGCGGGCTCGGCGTGAAGTGGTACTCCGCCCGGGCGCCGAGCCGGGTGACGTGCCACGGGACCCCCCGCGACCGGATGACCTCGTTGACGCCGGCTTCCCAGCGCTCGGCCAGGGGGATCATCCGGCCGAACGCCTCATCGGTGAGGACCTCGCCGAGCGTCGCCCGGATCGCAGCCAGTGACAGCACGTAACCGGCCAGGGTGCCACCGATGCCGCCGACGTCGGCCCGCGGCGGGAGCGACGCCCGGACGCGATCGGCGATCGCTGCGGTCATCCCGTACGTGCCGGCGGGAATGCCGCCGCCGATCGTCTTGCCGATGACGAGCATGTCCGGCTCGAGCCCGTCGCGAGCGGTCATCCCGCCGGGCCCCGCGCAGATCGTGTGGGTCTCGTCGATGATCAGGATCGTGCCGGTCCGCCGGGTCAGCTCCCGAAGCGCCTCGTGATAGCCGGGCTCCGGCAGGACGATGCCGACATTCGTGAGGGCCGGCTCCACGAGAACCGCCGCGACCTGCTCGTCGGCGAGGGCCCGCTCGAGGGCGTCGACGTCGTTGAAGGGGACGACGCGGCTGGTCAGGGCGGGATCGACCGGCGGGCCGATGTTGAACTCGGTCGCGACGACGCGGCCGTCGGCGTCGAGCGTGGCGAGGGTCTCGTCGACCGAGCCGTGGTAGCACTCGTCATGGACGAGGATCTTCGACCGCCCGGTGATCCGCCGAGCGAGACGGATCGCGAAGCGGTTGGCGTCGGTCGCGGTGATCGTGAACTGCCACAGGGGCAGCCCGAAGCGGCGTGTGAGCTCCTCGCCGGCGACGATCGCGTCCTCGGTCGGGAGCATGTGGGTGATGCCGCGCCGGATCTGGCGCTCGACCGCGGCGATCGTCGGCGCCGGGCCGTGGCCGGCCATCGCGCCAGTGTCGCCGAGGCAGAAGTCGATGTAGTCGTGGCCGTCGACGCACCGAACGCTCGCGCCCGAGGCTCGCTCGACGAAGAGGGGAAACGGCGACGCCCACTCCGTCATCCAGTTCATCGGAACGCCATCGACCAGCGATGTCCTGGCCCGCTCGTGGAGCTTGCCGGACCGCGCGTGGGCCCGGGCGAAGCGATCGAGCTCGGCCGACATCAGCCGGTCCAGGCGTTCGCGATCGACGGTCGAGACGAAGGTCGCGCTCATGGATCGAGGATGCGCCGGCAGCGCAGTCGCCGCGACGCGATCCCGTCGAGTGCGACGACTCGTCTGCGATCGTCCGACATGGCGAGTCGAGCGCAAGGCGCCTGCTGAGCAGCGAGCGAGCGGACTTCAAGGTCCGTAAGCGAGCCGCGCAGGCGGGCAACGCGGCGATCGGCCGCGAGGTCGGACAGCTAGCGAAGTTGCCGCGTGTACCCGCAGATCGGGCAGGTCGCAACCTCTGTCGTCGGGTCGACGACGAGGAAGCTGGTACAGCCGTTGGTGCTGCAGTAGGGCTGGGAGGCGGTGTGGCTGCGGCGGCGCATGCGGCGCATCGCCACGGAGCGACCGGCGACCGAGGCGGTCGTGGTACGGGTCATCATGTTTCTGGTTCTCTGTTTCTCTTCTGGCTCGCGCGTCTCGCAGGCGCATTTGTGCGCTCGTCGCGGCAACGCGGCCGTGATCCCGCTCGTGAACGGCTCGGTGTCGGGAGCCGGAGCGGTGTTGGTGGTTTCCTGGCCCGGGGCGTCGGGGGAGCGGTGATTAGGGCTCGACCCAGATGACGCCACGACGGGTTGACTCGGGAATCATGCGGGAAATGGGCGATTCCGTCAACCGACCCGATCGGGGAGGGACGATCGGCGGCTCGAATCTACGCTCATTGTGGGGGGAACCGAGCCCGACCCGACGGTGGCATCGATGGACGGCGGCGATACGATTCCGCCAGAGCGACGAGGGTCGGATCGAGCGTGACCAGCGGTTCGGTTGCGGAATATCAACCAACGCCGAATCGAACCACGGTTGCGCGAAACCCCGTTCTCTTGTCAGACTCCGGCGGTCCGATGCAATCCGACTGACGGAGGGGTCCCTTGCCGACGTCCCTGACCGCGCGTCTTCGACGCCCTGCGGTCTTCCTTCTCACAGCAGCCGTGTTTCTCGTGGGACTTGCGCCCGCCGTCGGTGCTGCCGGCGGGGTCGAGGTGACGACGCCCTATCCGTCGATCGCGGTCGCCCCTGGTTCGAGCGCCAGCTTCGACCTGACGATCACGTCGTCCGCCGCGGAGACAGTATCGCTCGTGGTCCTCGGTACGCCGACCGGCTGGAAGGCCACGATCCACGGCGGCGGCTTCGTCATCCAGGGCGTCAGCGCCGCACCGGGCAAGCCCGGTACCGCACGCCTCGACGTCCAGGTGCCCGGTGACACGACCGCGACGAACGGGAACCTTCGCGTCGAGGCGAAGAGCGGGAGTGGGTCGGCGGTCCTGCCGATCACGGTCCTGGTCAACGCGGACGTGGCGGGCGACATCACCTTCACGACCACCTCACCGACCCTGACCGGTGCGAGCGACACGACGTTCAACTTTCCCCTGACGCTCCAGAACGGCACGGCCCAGGACCAGACGGTCTCCGCCTCGGCGAAGGGCCCCGCCGGCTGGACCGTCGACGCGAAGCTGTCGGAGGCGAACGCGGCGAGCACGATCGTCAAGGCCGGCAGCTCGACGACGATCACGGTCACCGCCACGCCGCCGGTCAATGCTCCGGCCGGCCACACCGACATCGACGTGGTCGCGACCGTCGGGACGAAGACGATCCCCGGCAAGCTCGGGATCGACATCACGGGCACGTTCAAGTTGACGCTATCGACGCCCGGCGACCTCCTGTCGGCCCATGGCTCGGCCGGGTCGGCGATGCGCCAGGCGCTCGAGGTCCGGAACGGCGGAACCGGCGACCTCACGGGCGTGACCGTGACGGCGACGCCGCCCTCGGGCTGGACGGTCACCTTCGACCCGGCGGACGGCAAGGTCGACGTCCCGACCGGCACGAAGGCCGGCACGGTCACCGCGATCATCACGCCGTCCGGCGATGCGGTCGCGGGCGACTACGTCGTCACATTCAACGCCTCGAACGACGACGCTCGCTCCACCCAGGACATCCGGTTCACCGTCGAGACGTCACCGATCTGGGCCCTCGTCGGGATCGGCGTCATCGGCCTGATCCTTGCCGGCCTCTTCTACGTCTTCCGAACGTACGGGCGCCGATGACGGCGCCGTCGACCCGGCCGATCCGGAAGCGGGTCGGTCGGAAGGGGTCCGGGACGGACACGGACCCGGGTGCTCGGAGGCGCCACGCAAACGCCGAAGGCGACGACCGGCCGCGAGCGCCGATCCGGACCCGCGGCCTGACCAAGCGCTATGGCGAGCTCGTGGCGGTCGACCATCTCGATCTCGAGGTCCAGGCCGGCGAGATCTTCGGCCTGCTGGGCCAGAACGGCGCCGGCAAGACGACGACGATCCTGATGCTCCTCGGTCTCACCGAGCCGAGCGATGGCCAGGCGCGGGTCGTCGGTCTCGATCCGGCGCGACGGCCACTCGAGGTCAAGCGGCGGGTCGGCTACCTGCCCGACAGCGTCGGCTTCTACGGCGACCTGACGGGCCGCGAGAACCTCCGCTACACGGCCGAGCTGAACCGGATCCCGCGGGGGCTCGCGGAGCCGACGATCGACGAGGTCATCGAGCAGGTCGGGCTGTCGGCCCGGGCCGACGATCCGACCGACACGTACTCCCGGGGCATGCTCCAGCGACTCGGCATCGCCGACGCCCTCGTCAAGGATCCCGACGTCCTGATCCTCGACGAGCCGACGACGGCGATCGACCCGCTCGGGGTGACCGAGATCCTCGAGCTGCTCCGGACTCTCGTCCGCGATCGGGGGATGGCGATCCTGCTGTCGAGCCATCTCCTCAACCAGGTCCAGTCGGTCTGCGACCGGATCGGGATCTTTGCCGCCGGACGGCTGATCGGGCAGGGGACGATGGCCGAGCTCGCCGGTCGCTTCGGCGAGGACACCGCTCACATCGAGGCCGGGGTCCAGACCGACGACGCGGCCGGCGCCGATCGCGTCCGGGACGTTCTGAAGGCGATCCCCGGGGTCGTCGAGGTGAGCGCGCCACGGCGGTCGGCCGACCCGTGGGTCGTCGGCGTCCGGCCCGCCGCCGACGAGACGCGCGTCCGCCGCTCGATCCTTGCCGCGGCCGCCTCGACCGGTCTCGACCTGACATCGATCCGACTCCTGGCGCCGTCGCTCGAGGAGATCTACCGTCGGGCAGTCGAGAAGGCCGCGCATGGCCATGCGAGGGACGTCCGATGACCGCCGAGAACGCGCCCGTTCCGGTCGCGGCCGCACCCGCGCCGGTTCGCCCCGCCCGTGACGGCGAGATCCCCACGAGGCGGGAGCGGTCGGTGCCGCGGGCGGGCTGGATGGTCGTCGCTCGCAAGGAGCTGGCCGATCACCTCCTGTCGGCCCGCTTCGTCGTCCTGACGATCGTCGTCGGGCTGGCTGCCCTGATCCCGCTCTACTTCGTCGCCGACGCGATCCGCGCGGCGGCGTCGTCGGTCAGCGGCGCCCAGGCGATCTTCATCGCCCTCTTCTGGGTCGCCCCGAAGGTCGGCGACACGACCGTCACGCTGCCCAGCGTGTCCGGTTTCCTCGGGATCGTCGCGCCGCTCCTCGGACTGGCCCTGGCCTTCGACGCCATCAACGGTGAGCGCGCCCAGGGAACGCTGCCGCGGCTCCTGTCGCAGCCGATCCACCGCGATGACGTGGTCAACGGCAAGTTCGCGGCCGGTCTGGCCGTGATCGCCATTGTCATCACCGTCGTGTTCGGTGTGATCGCGGCGTTCGGGATCATCCGCCTCGGGATCGTGCCGACGCCGTCCGAGATCCTGCGGATCGTCCTGTGGACGATCGTCACGTTCCTGTATGTCTCGCTCTGGCTCGCCTTCGGGATGCTGCTGTCGATCGTCGTGCGGCGGGCGGCGACCTCGGCCCTGATCGGGTTCGGAGCCTGGCTCCTCTTCACGATCTTCGGCAGCCTGATCACGCAGGTCCTGAGCGGGTTCCTCGCTCCGATCACGGGAACGGCCCAGCAGCAGCTCCAGGGCTACCAGTTCCAGGACGCGATCAGCCGGGTCCTTCCAGACACGCTCTACCGGGAGGCGTCGCTGGCGCTCCTGAATCCGCAGGCGACGAGCGTGTCCACGCCGGCGACGCTGGGGAGCTACGCCCAGGCCCAGCAACAGATCCCGTCCCTCCTCTCGCTCGACCAGAGCTTCATCCTCGTGTGGCCCCAGGTCGTCACGCTCGTGACCCTGATGGTGGCGTGCTTCGCCATCGCCTATGTCCGCTTCATGCGCCAGGAGGTCCGCGCCTGACGATGGCCGGTTCCGGCGACGCCGGGCAGGGCGACGAGCCCAGGTCTGTCTGCGGCGGGGGTTCCGGCTGCGCCTGCGCGGTCGGCAACGAGTTCGGCGAGTCAACGGCCAGAGGCGACCTCCGGTCCTACCGCAAGTCCGGGCCGCCCCGGACGACGCAATGGCTCCTCGAGGGCCTGCGGGCGGGCGGGGTCGACGGCCTGTCCGTGCTCGACATCGGCGCGGGTGTCGGGGCGGTCCATCTCGCGCTCCTGGAGGCGGGCGCCGAGTCGGCGGTCGATGTCGACGGGTCGCCGGCCTATGTGACCGTGGCCCGGGATGAGGCGGCCCGGCAAGGCCTCGGCGACCGGGTTGGCTACGAGGTCGGCGACTTCGTGACGCTTGCCCCGTCGATCGCCCCGGCCGACGTCGTGGTCCTCGACCGCGTCATCTGCTGCTACCCCGACATGGACGCACTCGTCCGCCAGTCGGTCGCCCGCGCCCGCCTGCGGTACGGCCTCGTCTATCCCCGCGACCGCTGGTGGATCCGGGCTCTCGCGGCGACCTACAACGGCGCAGCTGGTCTCGCGCGGCGCCGCGTCCGGGTCCACGCCCATCGGACGGCCGAGGTCGATGCGATCGTCCGCGGCGCCGGGTTCGAACCGCGCTTCCGACGAGCCGGGATTTTCTGGCAGGTCGTCGTGTACGAGCGAGCGTCCGTCTGACGTCGGGGCGCTGCCGGGCTCAGCTCGGCGGGTAGCCGGTGATCGCCATGATTTCCTGGTACAGGGGCTTCAGGCGGTCGTACATCCGGCGATAGACCCGCTGATACAGGTCCTCGTAGAGACGGTGACGGGCCGGGTCGGGATCGACCGTCTCGGCCAGGTGGGTCATGTCGGTCACCGCGGCCTCGATCGTGGCGTGCAGCCCGAGCCCGACGGCCGCATCGATCGCCGCACCGAGACCCGACGTCTCGTGGGTGTGCGGGCGGCCGGTCGGCAGCCCGAAGATGTCGGCGGTCAGCTGGACGGCGGCCGGCGACTGGGCGCCGCCGCCCGAGACCCGCAGCTCGCGGAGCGGCGTCTTCGCCCGGCTGGCCGCCCGCTCGCCGCCCTCCCGCAGGGCGTAGGCGAGGCCCTCGAGGATCGCCCGGTACAGGTGGGCCCGGGTGTGGACGTCGCCGAACCCGATCATCGCGCCCTTCGCCTCGGGGCCTGGTATCCGGACGCCGGGGGTCCACGTCGGCTGGATCAGGAGCCCCATCGAGCCGGGCTCCGTCGCCCGGACGAGATCGTCGAACAGGGCCTCCGGGGCGATCCCGAGCTCGTTCGCCTGACGCACTTCCGCCGCGCCGAACTGGCGCTTGAACCAGTCGACGAGCCAGTAGCCGCGGTAGACCTGGACCTCGAGCGTCCAGGCGCCCGGAACGGCCGCCGGGTACGGCGGGACGAGCGGAACCGCCTCGACGTAGCGGCGCTGGGTCGTGTTGATCGTGGCCGTCGTGCCATACGACAACGAGCCGATGTACGGCTCCAGTGCGCCCGAACCGAGGACTTCGCAGGCCTTGTCGGCGGCGGCGGCGATGACCGGCGTGCCGGCCCGCAGCCCGAGGACCGCCGCCGCGGCCGGCGTGAGCTCGCCGAGGGGTCCGCCCGGCGGGACGAGCTCCGGCAGCCACGCCGGGTCGATCGGCGCCACCGACCAGCGCCAGTCGCCCCGCTTCGCCCAGCGGAGTCCCTTGTAGTCGAACGGGAGGTAGCCGACCTGGCTCGCCACCGAGTCGACGAACCGGCCCGTCAGCCGATGCGTCAGGAAGCCGGAGAGCAGCAGGTAGTGGCGGACACGCGACCACAGCGCGGGTTCGTTGGCGTGCAGCCAGTTCGCCTCGCAGTCCGCCTGGAACGCGGCCACGGTCCGGCGGACGCCGAGGGCGCGGAAGGCGAGGCCGTTGACGCCGCCGATCGGCGCGACGCCCTCCGCCCGGCGCTGGTCCAGCCAGACGATCGCCGGCCGGAGCGGTCGGCCGGTCTCGTCGGTGACGACGACGGTCCCGCGCTGAGTCGTCAGGGCGACGCCGGCGATCTCGTCCGGCCGTGCGACGCCGCCGGCCCACAGCGCGGCACACGCCTGGCCGATCGATGCCCAGTACAGCTCGGCGTCCTGCTCGGCCCAGCCCGGCTCCGGCGAGACGTACGGCTCGATCGTGATGCGGGCGTGCGCGACGACGGTGCCCCTGGGGTCGAAGACGAGGGCCCGGACGCTCTGCGTGCCGACGTCGATCGCCAGGATCCGATCGGCGCTCATCTCCCATCCTCCTCGATCAGGACGCCCGGGTTGAGCCGGCCCTCCGGGTCGAACCGGCGGGCGACGTCGGCAAGGACCGCCAGGCCGAGCTCGCCCTTCTCCGCGCCAAGATACGGCGCGTGGTCGCGGCCAACCCCGTGCTGGTGGCTGATCGTCCCGCCACCGGCGACGATCGCGTCGCTGGCCGCGGCCTTGAGCCGCCGCCAGCGGTCGAGTGTCTGGTCCGGGTCGTCGGCCAGCCGGAACACGCAGGTCACGTACAGGCTCGAGCCGCTCGGGTAGAGATGCGACAGGTGGCTGAAGGCGTGGACCCGTTCGCCGACGCCCGTGAGCGCCGCCGTGATCGCCGCCGGGACGGTGGTGGCGAGGTCGCCGATCCGGGACCAGTCGGCGGCCGTCTCGAGCGTTTCGATCGCGTAGCCAGCGTCCCACAGCGCATCGCGCAGGTCAGGCGTCCGGAACCGTGTGCGCAGCCACTGCCGCCCCGGCGAACCGCCGGCCGCCGTCCCGCCGTGACGGCGGACGAGGCTGCCGACCTCGCGGACGGCCAGCTCGACGAGCTTCTCGGGTCCGCTGGCGGCGACGAGGAGAAGCGATGGCTCCGGCCCGACGCCGCGCAGCCGCAGCCAGCCACGGAGGGCGCGGACGCGCCCCGGCCGGCCGCCGAGCGCGAGCAGCGTGTCGGTCTCGACGGGGGTCGAGAGGCGGGCCATCGACAGCGGCAGGCCCGCCCGGCTGATCGCCCGGGCGCAGGCCAGCGCCCGTGGCCAATCGGGCAGGAACCAGGCCGGGAGCGCTTCCCGCGCGGGCCGCGGCACCGTCCGGAGAACCGTCTCGGTCACGATCCCGAACCGGCCCTCCGAGCCGAGGACGAGCTGGCGCAGATCGGGTCCGGCGGCCGACGCCGGGTGCGGCGGCATGACGACGGTGCCGGCCGGAGCCACGAGCCGGCCGCCTGCGAACAACGCCTCGATCCGCCCGAAGCCGATCGACTGCTGGCCCGCCGAACGGGCCGCAACCCAGCCACCGACCGTCGAGCGCTCCCACGACTGCGGGAAGTGGCCGAGCGTCAACCCGTGCGGCGAGAGGGCCGCCTCGACGTCCGGCCCGACCGTGCCCGCCCCGAAGGTCGCGAGGCCACTCGCCTCGTCCAGGCCGCGCAGGCCGCTGAGCGCCTCGGTGGCGACGGTGATCGCCGGCCGCTCCTCGCCGGCCGCAGGGGTTACGCCGCCGACGACGCTCGTTCCACCGCCGTACGGGATCAGGATCGCGCCGGCCCGGTCGGCTCGGGTGAAGAGGCGGTGGACGTCGTCGTCGGTCGTCGGCCGGGCGACCGCGTCGGGCAGCCAGCCGAGCCGGCCGCTGCGGAGCGCGATCCAGTCGGGCAGGCTCTGGCCTCGGGCGTGGCGAACGCGATCGGCCGGTTCGGTGGAGAGGGTCGGGTCGTCGCCGAGGCGGGTGTCGGGGACGGCCGCCACGACGTCCTCGAACCGGGCATCCGGCTGGGGCCGGCCAGGACCGAGAGCCGTGGCGAGGAGCCGCAGCGCCTCGTCGGGGATGCGCGGGCTCGCACCGTCCTCGCTCCAGCCGTTCCAGCGCCGCACGCCCACCTCCTCGGGCCAAGGGGTCGGAATGCCGCGCGGCAGCGCGGCATGAGGGACCTCCGCCTTGGACCTCGGAGATCTCCGCGTCAGTTCCCTGGTGAGCCTACCGCTCAGCGTCTCTCGGGTGTTCCCGACCAGGGTGCTACCGTGCCGTCATGAGAGGCGATCGGGTCGAGGTCGTGGTCGACACGGGCCAGGGCGTCCAGACGTTCGAGATCGCCGCGACGAAGAACGGCAGGCGGATCGAGGTCACGACCGCTCGCGGCGTCGTCGAGGTCACCGAGGTGACTCGCGGCGGCACGCCCGTTCGCACGGGTCGCTTCATGGCGTCACGCCTG
>DASUPH010000165.1:0-5916 GCA_036276275.1 Candidatus Limnocylindrales bacterium | reverse complement strand
GTCGGCTGGAGCCCGATCCTCAAGCAGGCGATCGGCCTCGCGTCCGTGACGCGGGCGCACGAGCCGCCCGGCTCGAAGCTCGACGTCGAGTGGACGGTCGAGGGCCGCCGCGGCCGTGTCGCGGCGACCGTGGTGGAGCTGCCGTTCCTCGACCTGGAGCGGAAACGCCTCTAGGGCTTGGGGCGTTCGGGCGTCGGGCGACCGAACGGAGGGCGGAGCCTGTGTTCCGTCGTCGGTTCGAGCGTCGGGCGCCCCAAGAGGGTGAGACGCGGGCGATTCAGTACGACTTGTCCAACGCGGCTCTCGCAACCTTGACGGCGATGCTGCCGCCCGGCACGAGCAGCCCGATCGTGTCGGCGCCGATGTCGAACAGAGCGTCGCGAGTGACCATCTTCGAGAACTGCGGGAGGAGCGAACCCCCCTGGCGGATCGCCCCGGTGGCGGCATCGATCTCGACGACGCCGCGCTTGTCCTTCGACTGCCAGTGGAACTCGAACGCCCAGATCGGCCGGTAACAGAGGTCGATCGTCTCGAGGGTCAGCGACTCCTCGATGACCTTGTCGGCCTGGACGGGCTTCAGCATCTCGGACAGGAGCTGGCGAACGACAAACGAGGCCCGATGCTCCGGCGGCACGACGATCGTCTCGTCGACCGCGAGAGCGGCGGGGTCGGCGACCTCCTGGCGAGGACCGGCCAGGACCGCCGCGGCATCCGTGACCTTCGCCCCTGTACGGGCGTCGGCATCGAGCTCGTGGGCGATCTCCTCGCGACAGTGCTCGACGGCGCCGACCGTGAAGCTCCGCGCGCCCGGCCCGGACTCGGCAACCGGGTAGGTCGTCCCCTCGATCGTCACCTCGCGGACCTCGGGCGCGCTGGCGACCACCGCGTAGTCGCGGCTCCGCTCGTAGACATAATGGGCCTTGCCGGAGACGTGCCAGAACGGCTCGAGCCGTCGCTGGCTGGCGACGAGGACGACGTCCTCGGCCTTCGGGCGCTGGAGGAGCCCGCCGAGGCCGCCGCCGAACGACTGGGTCCGCCGATCCATGGCCCGCTGGCGCAGGACGTCGACCCCCTCGCGCTCCTCGAGCACGAAGATCCGCTCCGAGCCGAGCTGAATGTCCATGACCGATCGACCCCTCAGCAACGCAGCAGGCGGGGCCGGGAGGGTCGCTCGACTGCCCGGCCGGCGCCGATGGTGCCCATCATGCGTTATTGGGCAAGCAGGTCGCCGCAGATCTGGCGGTCAGCCCTCGCGGCCGGCGTCGAATGCGCGCCTGGCGAGCGCTGCGACGAAGGAGCGCTCCGAGCGGGACGCGGACGGGCGGATTCCGCCGCCTCAGGCTTCAGATCGCTCACGTGGCGCGCAAAACGACGATGGAGCCCTCGATGCTTCGTCGGAATGCGCGCCAGCCGCGCGTCGGGCGTCGGGCTTCGCGTCAGTCGCGGCCCCGGAGCAGCGAAACCCGGAACGGGCGGAGCTCACCGCGGGCGAAGCCGCCGGCGATCACCGGGTCCTCCTCCATGATCCGGCGGGCGGCGTCCTCGTCGGCCGCCTCGAAGATCGCGATCCCCGTGTTGACGGGCCCGAGCGTCGGGCCGACGAGGACGATCGTGCCCTCGGCAAGCAGGCGCTGGAACCGCTCGAAGTGGACGCCCCAGACCGCGACCTCCTCGTCGGTCATCGTGTCGGCGAAGTTCTCGCGCGGCGCATGGATGAAGTAGATCCACTCGGCCATCGCGGGCAGAATATCCGGACCCGGAGGTGACGATGAACGCGGACCTGCCACGATCGGTCGAGACAGTGGTGGTCGGGGCCGGCCAGGCCGGCCTGACGATGAGCTGGTTCCTGCGCGAGGCGGGCCGCGAGCACGTCGTGCTGGACCGCCGCGATCGGCTGGGAGGCGGCTGGCAGGATCGCTGGGACGGGTTCCGTCTCGTCTCGCCGAATTGGATCACAAGCCTGCCCGGTTTCGACTACGACGGTGACGACCCCGACGGTTATATGCCGCGCGACGCCGTCGTGGACCGGATGGCCCGCTACGCCGCGGTGATCGATGCGCCGGTCCGACTGGGAACGACCATCCGGCGGCTCAGCCCGCTCGATGGTGGCGCGCGGCGCTTTCGGCTCGACACCGACTCCGGTTCGATCGACACCCGCGACGTCGTCGTGGCCACCGGCGGTTTCCACCAGCCCCGGATTCCGACCATCTCCGTGCGGATCAGTCCCCGCGTCCGGCAACTCCACTCGCACGACTACCGCCGCCCGTCCGACCTGCCGCCGGGGCGGGTGCTCGTCGTCGGTACCGGTCAGACGGGCGTTCAGCTCACCGAGGAGCTGCGCGAGGCTGGGTACGAGGTGATCCTGTCGGTGGGCCACTGTGGCCGGGTCCCGCGCCGGTACCGTGGCCACGACATGTTCTGGTGGCTGCGCCGCCTCGCCGAGGAAAGCGCGGCCGGGCGGCGCGGGCTCCCGTCGGTCGACCAGCTGCCGGATCCCCGTGCCCGCCGTGCCTGCAACCCGCACGTGTCCGGTCACCACGGTGGGCACGACACGAACCTGCGGAAGTTCGCCGCCGACGGCGTCCGCCTTGTCGGACGGCTCGACGCCGCGGACGGCGAGCGGGTCCGGTTTGCGTCGGGTCTCGAGGACAACCTCCGATTCGCCGATGACTTCTTCGCGGATCGGTTCCAGGCCCTCTGCGAGGCATACATCGAGCGGATGGCCCTGGATGTCCCGCCGGACGATCGCGAACCTTTCGTGTACCCGGTTCCAGAGGTCGCGGAGCTCGATCTGGCCGCGGAAGGCGTCTCCAGCGTCCTCTGGACGAGCGGCTACGGGCTCGACTTCGGCTGGATCGAGCTCCCGATCTTCGACGAGATGGGCTTCCCGCGCACGACTCGCGGCGTCAGCGAGGTGCCCGGGCTCTCGTTCCTGGGCTTGCTGTGGCAGTTCAATCAGGCGTCCGGCAACCTCAGCGGACTGGCCCTCGACGCGCGCTACCTCGCCGAGCGCTGGTGAGCTAGGGCTCGGGCGAGCCCGAGGTCATCTGCCCAGGGGTTCCGTCCGGACTGACCCAGAGAACGATCTGGATGGCGGTGCCGGCCTGGGGATCGGCCTCCGGCAGTCGCTCCGTCAGCGTCAGGCGCCAGAGCTGAAGGCGGGTCGCCTCCATTCGGGTCGAGCATGTCGCGATCTGCGGCGTTGCGAGGACGGGTCCGGAGGCCATCGCGGTGACCAGAACGGTGCGCATCCCGGGCTTGCCGGGGAAGCAGGCCCAGCTCGGGTCGGTCGCGGACATGACGGCGAGGGCCTTCGTGGCGGCACGTTCGGCACCGGCATCGCTCGTGTCCAGCGGAACGAGGGGCGGATCGAATTGCAGACCGGCGACCAGCGTCTCGACCTGGTTGAGCCGGCCCGCCACGTCAGGCCCGCGAATGTCCGCCTGGATCGTGAAGAAGTTGTCGACGGATCCCGGTCGTGCGATGGTCCAGCGCATGCTCAGATCGGCGCCGGCGGCGGCCTCCTCGGATGGCAACCGCTCGACGTACGCGGGCAGCCCGCCGACCACGAGGCCCGTCGAACCGGGTGGTTGTCCTTCGAGGATGTTGAACCCGGGGAACCCGACGCCGTTGATCGAAACGACGATCGAGTTCGGCTCAAGGCGGAAATGCTGCCCGCAGGCGACCGAGTTGGCGGTCCGCGTGCAGGGGTCCGGGACGTCGACGGTCGCGAGATAGACGATCGCGTTCGAGAAGCTCGAGACGACCTGGTACCGAAAGCTCCGCCACGGCGCCGGATACGCGAAGACGAGCCCGCGCTCGTGAAAGGTGGCGAGGCTCGGCGACGCATCGCTCCGCGGCGTCGGACCGCCACATGCCGCCACGAGCAGGAGGGCGCCGGCAATGACGCCTCGTCTCACCCCGGGACCTTGGCGGCACCGAGAAACGCCTCGAGACGGGCGATCGCCCGGGGCAGGTTCTCCCGCCCGAAGCCGATCCGGAAGTGATTGCCGGGATACCCGAACTGCGATCCGGGGAGCAGCAGCACGCCCTCCGTCTCGACCAGCCGCGCCGCGAAGTCGTCGATCGACTCGTCGTCGAGCAGCCGCGGGAAGCCGATCGAGCCACCGCGCGGACGGACCCATGTGAAGCGATCGGCGTGGGCGGCAAAGAACCGATCGAGCCGCGTCATGTTCGCCTCGACGATCCCCCGTGACCGGGCCAGGACCGTGTCGCGGGCGCGCAGCCCGATCAGCGCCAGGATCTCCGATGGCGCCGACGAGCAGATCGTCGTGTAGTCCTTGAACGCGGCGCAGCGGGCGAGCAGATCCCGGTCGCGCGTCGCCAGCCAGCCGATCCGCAGTCCAGGCATCGCGAACGATTTCGACATCACGCCGAGCGAGATCCCGTGCTCGAACGCGTCGGCTCCGGCGGTCAGGCGGTCGGCCTCCTCGAACTCGAGGAAGCGGTAGACCTCGTCGGAGAGGAAATGGACCCCGCGCCGTGCCAGCTCGCCGGTGAGGTGGTCCCATTGCTCATGCGTCGGGAGCATCCCGGTCGGGTTGTGGGGAGCATTGACGACGACCAGACGGGTGTCGGGGCGGATGGCCGCGAGCAGCCGTTCCGGGTCGAGGTCCCAGCCATCGTCCTCGCGCAGTTCGTGGAGCGAGATCTCGGCGCCGGCCGCCCGGCTCACCTCGTACAGGCTCTGGTAGCCGGGCCACGTGACGACGGCATGGTCGCCTGGCCCGGGCAGGACGTTGGCCAGACAGAAGATCGCCTCCTCGGCGCCGGCGAAGACGAGGACATCGTCCGCACCGATGTCGTCGTACAGCGACGCGATCTCCGCCCGGAGCAGCGGGTGACCGGTCGATTCCGTGTAGCTCAGGCGGAGGTTTTCCCACAAACCGCGGCTCTCCTCGTCGGCGAGGGCGAGGAGCTCGGCCATGGGATACCCCTCGACGTCCGACGCGCACAAGAGGTGGCGGACGGCGAACTCCCACCGGGCGAAGAACCGTTCGAGGGCGAAGTCGGCGATGCGCACGCGTCGATCATGGCCGATTTCGTCGGCCGGCTGTCAGCCGCCCACGATCGCGAGATCGCCGGCGATCCGCCGGAAGGTGGCCTGGTCCATACCCGTGCCGATCGCCAGCCAGCTGATCGGCTTGCCGCGGTCGACGACGACCGCCCAGCCGCCGCCGTCGAGGGTGACGAGCGTCCCCGTCCTGTCACCGAACAGCGCGTCGCCGGCGTCGGCGCCGGGCGAGACGCAACCGTCCGCCGCTGGGCAGAACGCGCCCTCCTGAAGCTCGAGGCGCGCACCGCCGGGCCCGTTGTAGGCGATCTCGACCCAGCCTCCGCCCGACCCGCGATACCGGCCCGTGTCGACGAACCAACCGGCCGGGAGCACGGCGCAGTAAGCGGACCAGTTCACGGCCGCCGCAGCGTCCTCGAAGAAGGTCCGGTTCTTGTCCGTCCCGGAACAAGCGGCCGCCGGTCCGGTCCCGGACGACGGAGACGAGCTCGATCCAGGCGTCGAGGCGCTGGCGGTCTCGGCGGGTTCCTCGGACGCGAACGGCGCCTCCGATGCCGGCGCGAGCGACGCGTTCGGGCTCGCCGACGCCTGAGACGCCTGGCTGCCAGGGCTCGCCGATACGGCTACCGGGCTGGACGACGCGGGGGGCGCAACCGTGCTCGGGATGCAGGCCGCGACCAGTACGGTGACGAAGCACAGGGCGATCGCAAGGTGACGGCGCATCGTCGTCTCAGGGTAACCGACGGTGCCGAGGAGTCGACTCAGGCCAAGGCCACCGATGCGACGCGTCGGACGATCGCGGGATCGACGCCAAAGACCTCCCGGATCCGCTCGTCGCTGAGGACCTCGGTCGGCGAGCCGTCGGCGACGATCCGGCCGCG
>DASUPH010000164.1:0-3845 GCA_036276275.1 Candidatus Limnocylindrales bacterium | reverse complement strand
GAGCCCGGCGTCGGCAAGACGCACATCGCCGAGGGCCTAGCGCAGAAGATCGTCGCCGGCGAGGTGCCGGAGACGTTGGTCGGCAAGCGCCTGCTGACCCTCGACATCGGCTCGCTTGTCGCCGGCACCAAGTACCGCGGCGAGTTCGAGGAGCGCCTCAAGAAGATCATCGAGGAGCTCCGGAACACCAACGACGCGGTGCTCTTCATCGACGAGCTGCACACCCTTGTGGGTGCCGGGGCGGCCGAAGGCGCGATCGACGCGGCGAACATCCTCAAGCCACCGCTGGCCCGCGGCGAGCTCCAGTGCATCGGGGCGACGACCCTCGACGAGTACCGCAAGTACATCGAGCGCGACGCCGCCCTCGAGCGACGCTTCCAGCCGGTCATGGTCGAGGAGCCGACCCTCGAGCAGACGATCGACATCCTGATGGGCATCCGCGAGCGGTACGAGCAGCACCACAAGGTCACGATCACGGACGACGCGGTCAAGGCGGCCGCCGACCTCTCGACCCGCTACATCACGGACCGCCACCTGCCGGACAAGGCGATCGACCTGATCGACGAGGCCGCCTCGCGCGTCCGCCTCCGCCACGCGTCCGCTCCGCCAGACCTGCGCGACGCGCAGAAGGAGCTGGACCGCGTCACCAAGGAGAAGGACGCGGCGATCAACACCCAGGAGTACGAGGAGGCCGCCCGCCTGCGCGAGGCCGAGGCGACCTCACGCGAATTGGTTGACAAGCTCCGGGCCGAATGGCAGGCGCAGGTATCGAGCGACCAGCCGACGGTCGACGAGGAGGAGATCGCCCAGATCGTCGCGATGTGGACCGGCATCCCGGTCACCCGGATCGCCGCCGAGGAATCCGAGCGGCTGCTCCACATGGAGGAGGTCCTCCACGGACGGATCATCGGCCAGCAGGAGGCGATCGAGGTCGTCGCCAAGGCCGTCCGTCGTGCCCGTGCCGGCCTCAAGGACCCGAAGCGCCCGATCGGCTCGTTCATCTTCCTTGGCCCGACCGGCGTCGGCAAGACGGAGTTGGCCAAGGCGCTCGCCGAGTTCATGTTCGGCAGCGAGGACGCGCTCATCAAGATCGACATGAGCGAGTTCATGGAACGCCACAACGTCTCGCGGCTGGTCGGAGCGCCTCCCGGCTACGTCGGCTTCGACGAGGGTGGCCAGCTGACCGAGGCCGTTCGCCGCAAGAACTACTGCGTGATCCTCCTCGACGAGGTCGAGAAGGCCCATCCGGAGGTCTTCAACATCCTCCTCCAGATCCTCGAGGACGGCCACCTGTCCGACGCCAAGGGCCGCCGGGTCGACTTCCGCAACTCGATCATCATCATGACGTCGAACCTGGGCGCCAAGCAGCTCCAGACGAACTCCTCTCTCGGCTTCCGGAACCGCGGCGACAACGAGACGAGCCAGGCGGAGACGTCCTACGAGCTGATGAAGGAGAAGGTCGCGGCCGAGCTGAAGAACAACTTCCGGCCGGAGTTCCTCAACCGGATCGACGCCACCGTGGTCTTCCGCTCGCTGACGGTCGAGGAGATCACCCAGATCGTCGACCTGATGCTCGCCCGCGTGCGCGACCAGCTTCGCGCCCAGCAGATGATGCTCGAGGTCACCCAGGCCGCCAAGGAGCACATCATCAAGCTCGGCTACGACGTCGCCTATGGCGCGCGTCCGCTGCGCCGGGTGATCCAGAACATGGTCGAGGACGTCCTCGCCGAGCACCTGCTGCTTGGCAAGTACGAGCCGGGCACGACGATCGTGGTCGACCGCGACCCGGAGGCCGGCCTCGACATCCACGCCGCCGAGCCGCTGGCACCGGTCGAAGCCTGACGGTCTGACGCTCCCGCCCGCCCAGGCATGAGCAAGACCTCCGGCCGTCCCCAGACGCGGTACGTCTGCCAGGCGTGTGGCGAGTCCTTCCTTCGCTGGGAGGGCCAGTGCCGCTCCTGCTCGGCCTGGAACAGCCTCGTCGAGACCCAGGTCCGGACAACGCCGCGAGCGGCTCGCGTCGCGCCGGCCGGAGGGTCGGGCACACGCGGAGGCGCCGCGCCGGTCACGCTGGCCGATGTCGGTGAGCCCGACCAGCCACGGCTCGCGGTCGGCATCCCCGAGATGGACCGGGTCCTTGGCGGCGGTCTCGTTCCGGGCTCGCTCGTCCTCGTCGGCGGGGAGCCGGGCATCGGCAAGTCGACGCTCCTGCTCCAGGCCGCCGCCGGCATCGCCGAGCGAGCCGGTCCCCTCAGCGTCCTCTACGCGACCGGCGAGGAATCGACGGCCCAGGTTCGCCTCCGGGCGGATCGACTCGGCCTGCTGTCGGGGCCAGCCGCCGGCATCCGCATCCTCGCCGAGTCGGCGATCGACCGGATCGCCGAGGTCGCCCTCGCGGAGCCGCCCGCGCTCCTCGTGGTGGACTCCGTCCAGACCGCGACGATCGACGACCTCGACGGCCCGGCGGGCAGCGTCGGCCAGGTCCGCGGGGCCGCGCTCCGGCTGATGCAGCTGGCCAAGCCCGAGGGGATCGCGGTCGTCCTCGTCGGGCATGTCACGAAGGACGGCACGATCGCCGGACCGAAGACCCTCGAGCACCTCGTCGATGCCGTCCTAACGCTCGAAGGCGAGCGCTACGCGGCGATCCGCCTGCTTCGGGCGTCGAAGAACCGCTTCGGCTCGACGGAGGAGGTCGGTGTCTTCGAGATGGGCGAGCATGGCCTCTCGGAGGTCGCCGACCCGGCCCGGGCGTTCCTGGCCGAGCACGACGGCCCGGCGCCCGGTAGCGTGATCGCGCCGACCCTCGAAGGATCCCGACCGCTCCTCGTCGAGGTCCAGGCGCTGGTCGCGCCGGGCCCCGGTGGCACGCCGCGCCGGACCGCCAGCGGGGTCGATCCCAACCGGGTCGCGTTGCTGGTGGCGGTTCTCGCCCGGCGAGCGGGGATCGGCCTCGCCAGCCATGACATCTACGTCAATCTGGCCGGCGGCCTGTCGGTCGACGAGCCGGGTCTCGACCTGCCCCTCGCGCTTGCCCTCGCCTCGTCGCTCCGGGACCGCCCGATCCGACCCGGGACGGTGGCGATCGGCGAGGTCGGCCTGCTCGGCGAGCTGCGCTCGGTGGCGGGCGTGGAGCGACGCCTCCGCGAGGCGGCCCGCCTCGGCTTCGACCGGGCGATCGTGCCCCGACCGGCACGCTCCGGCGCGGCGCCCACGGTGCCCGGCCTCGAGATCGTCGCGGTCGGCAGCCTTCGCGAGGCGATCGAGGTCGCGTTCGCGGCCGGCCCGGCGGGCCACGCCGGCCAGGCCGGCGGTGCGGCTTCCGCCGATCGGAGCGTGGCGGCGGGTTCGGCGCGATGCTAAGGTACGGCGGCCTCAGCGAGACCGACGGCGCACCCCAATTTCGCCGGGTGGGGGACGACGCGAGGGAACAGTGATCCGCAACATCCGCCTGCTCGGTGCGGCCATCGGGGGCCTCGTCGGGCTCGCACTCGCCGCCTCGACGCGTGTGTTCAGCGAGTCGCCCACCGGCGGCTGGCTGCTCGTCGCGTGGGTCGTCGCGTGGGTCGTCGTCGGGTTCGCCATCCTGCCCTACCTGACCGTCGTTCCGGCCGGCTGGCTGCTGCGCCAGATCGAGCAGCTCTCGACCGCCGAGTTCGTGACCGCGGTCGTCGGCCTCCTGCTCGGCCTGCTGATGGGCCTGCTCCTCGGCCTGCCCCTCTCCGCTTTCCCCGACCCGCTGGGGACGTGGCTTCCCCTCGGCGTGTCGCTCTTCCTCGGCCTCGGCATGGTCGGGCTGACGGTTGCGAAGCGTGAAGACCTGATCCTCGCCGCCGAGGCGATCGGGA
>DASUPH010000163.1:0-9714 GCA_036276275.1 Candidatus Limnocylindrales bacterium | reverse complement strand
AGGCCATGGCAGCCTCGATGACCTGCCAGCTACCCTCGACGTCACCACCGAGCATCCGCGCCTGCAGTCGCTCCTGCCAGATCGATACTCGCGGATGGCTACCCCCGCGGCGGCGGCGACCACGTTCGGGCGTCGTTGTCGGCCGCTCGAGATCGGCGGGATCGACCCACCACGTGCCGCCGATCTTGCGGGCCGGCAGGATCCCCAGGCGGACCCGACGGTAGATCGTCATGTAGTGGACGCCGAGAAGATCGGCCGCCTCGTGCAGGCTGAGATGGCCGGAATCGTCCGACGGAATCAACCCGCCAGCGTCCCCGCGAACACCTGCCAGGCGAGCGCCGACTTCGCGACCAGGCTGAGCATGAAATAGGCCCTCTCGCCGAAGAGGTACGACTTCCAGCGACCGACCCGGCGGTACTGGAGCCACATGTTAAGCGCGAAGATGTTGAAGAAGACGAAGAGCGAGGCGAAGATCGCGTAGACGAAAGCGGGCGGCTCCGCGGCACTACCGGGCGACCAGAGGTAGACGCCGACGGCCAACCACGGCGCGATCCCCACGACGCACCCGAGCCAGAACGGCCACAGCGAGCCGCCCGGTCGCTCGTATCGTTCCTGGACCGCTCCAAAGAAGATCATCGCCGCATTGGCCGCGAAGATCCCGATCAGCGCCGCGACATCGCTGATCCCGGTGAGCATCGCGATGAGCACGATCATCACCGACGATGAGACCGAGTACTCGGCCCAGCGAACGTAGTTGTGCTCCGCCACGAGACCGGATGTGTAGCGCCCGAAGACGCCGGGCAGCACCACGAGCCAGTGGAAGGCGGCCGACAGCAGAAGGAAGAGGGCGACGCTCCCCGCCACGGAGACTTCGAACAGGGTGGTCGGTGCGCCTGCCGCGGTGCCCGGCGGCCCCTCCATGAACGTCGCCGTGACCGGCAGCGCGAAGGCGCTTGCGAGCGCCAGGACTGCGACGGCCTGGACGGTATGGACGAAGCCAAGCCCGATGTTCCAGCGCCGCAGGGATGCGGCCCGGGAACCAGTGAGCTCGACCATCGGCGCGGCCATGAGCTGGTCTGTGGCGATCACAAAGGGAGTCCTTCCATGGGATGAGGGTGGGGCCTGGAGGAGACAGGCCCCACCCTCGGGTGGGATGGGTTGTTCGCAGGATCAGCCGGCCGGCGGCAGGATGACCTTGTCGATGACGTGGATGACGCCATTCGACGCCATCACATCGGGAGTCACCACGTTGGCGCTGTCATTCAGATGGACGATTCCGTCCCTGACGGCGATGGCGATGGGCGATCCCTCGACCGAAGTGGCTGAGGTGAGTCCGACGACTTTGTCCGATGTGACCGAACCCGAGACGACGTGGTACAGGAGGACCTTCTTCAGCGCGGCCGGATCCTTGAGGAGGCCGTCGAGCGTCCCGGCCGGGAGCGCCGCGAAGGCCGCATCGGTCGGCGCGAAGACGGTGAATGGACCCTTGCCCTGGAGCGTCTCCACGAGGCCAGCAGCCTTGACCGCGGTCAGGAGGGTCTTGAACGAGCCCGCCTCGGTGGCGGTCTGAACGATGTCCTTGGTCATGGCGGCGGCCGATCCGGAGGGCGCGGCGCTGGCGGCCTCGCCCGTGGTGGCGGCCGGGCTCGAAGCAGCGGTGGGCACCGCACTCGGCGATGAAGTGGTGGAGCAGGCCGCGATTGCGATCGCGAGCGCTGGCACGAGGAGGGCGATGGATCTGTTCATGACTTGATGACTTCCCTTCAGGCTCGATATGGGTGTCGGATCTGGCTGACTCGACCTACGAGATTATTTAGCACTAAATCTGTCTTGTCAAGCAGGGATCATCGGCCGCTCGTGCGCCATCGACGGGGTACGATGCGGGTCCGGGATCAGCCGCTTCCGGTCCAAGGAGGCATCCGCCCGGCACAATGGCTCGGGCCCGGTTCCGGTCTGGTCGGGCAACGTCGTCCACCACCGGCTCAACCGGAGAAACACGTGCCAGACCCATCCGCCGCCGCCGCCCCCCCGTCCGAGCTCGATCCCGTCGCGCTCGACGCGGCCGATCCCCTGGCGGCTTTCCGCGATCGATTCGTCATCCCCGACCCCGACCTGATCTATCTCGACGGCAACTCGCTCGGCCGGCCGCCGGTCACGGCGCTGGAACGGATCGCCCGGGTCGCCGCCGAAGAGTGGGCGGGCGACCTGATCCGCGGCTGGGACCACTGGCTGGACGCGCCGCTGCGCGTCGGGAACCTCCTCGGGACGGAGCTCCTCGGCGCCCGCCCCGACGAGGTCGCGATGTGCGACTCGACGACCGTCGACTTCTATCGCCTGGCGTCCGCGGCCCTCGACGCGCGACCCGGCCGGCGGTTCATCGTCACGGATCGGGCCAACTTTCCGACGGATCGCTACGTCCTCGAGGGCCTGGCCCGCGACCGCGACCGCGAGATCGCCTGGCTGGATCCGGATCCGATCGAAGGCCCGTCGGTCGGGGCCGTTGCCGCCGTCCTCGCGACCCACCCGGACGACGTCGCCCTCGTGACCCTGAGCCACGTCAACTACCGCTCGGCCGCGATCGCCGACCTGCCCGCCATCACCGCGCTGGCCCATGGCGCGGGAGCGCTCGTCCTGTGGGACCTATCCCACTCGGCCGGCGCGATCCCGGTCGACCTGGCCGTCGCGGATGCCGACCTCGCGGTCGGCTGCTCCTACAAGTACCTCAACGGCGGCCCGGGCGCGCCGGCCTACCTGTACGTCCGGGCCGACCTCCAGGCCGAGATTCGCAACGCGATCCAGGGCTGGTTCGGGCAAGCCGACCAGTTCGAGATGGGCCAGGGCTTCCGGCCCCGGCCGGGGATCGCCGGCTGGCTGACGGGGACGCCCGGGATCCTCGGCCTGGCCGCGGCCGAGGAGGGCATCCGCCTGTCGGCCGAGGCGGGCATCGATCGGATCCGGGCGAAGGGGATCGCCCTGACCGAGTACGCGATCGCGCTCCACGACGCGCTCCTCGCGCCGCTGGGCTTCGAGCTCGGAAGCCCGCGCGATTCGACCCGACGCGGCGCCCACGTCTCCGTCCGGCGGACCGACGCCCGCGCACTCACCCGACGGATGATCGCCGTGGGGATCGTCCCGGACTTCCGTGCCCCGGACTCGATCCGGCTGGGACTGTCGCCGCTCACGACGACCTTCGGCGAGGTCCACCGCGCGATCGCGCGGATCGCAGAGCTCGCGAACGCCTGATCGACGCGGGCGGCTGAACGGGCCTCCAGGCAACGAGCAGCTCAGGCCTCCATCCGGAGCTCTTCGAGGTCCAGGTCGCGCTCGACCCGGCGGAACACGTCGTCGGACACCGCGCCGCGCTCGCGGAGGGCGACCAGCGCCTCGCGCTCGGCGTCGATCACCGCGATCCGGATCTGGCGGTGCTCGATCAACTCCTGCTCGGCCTCGTCGTTCTCCTCGTCGTCGGTGTGGTCGAGCTCGGCGTGATGCGTCCGATGCTCGTACTGGGCGCGGAGGGTGTCGATCAGCTCGAGGTGCCCGGGCCACTCGACCGCGAGCTCCTCGAGCCGGTTGACCGCGGACTCGGAAGCGATCAGCCGGGCATGGGCCTCCTCGTGTCCCTCGGCGTGGGCGTCGTCGCTGATCCCGAAATGGCGGATGAGAAGAGGCAGCGAGAGACCCTGTCCGACGAGGGTGGCCAGGATCACCCCGAACGTCAGGAAGATCAGCAGGTCGCGCTCGGGGAACGAAGCCGGCAGGGCGAGCGCGGCGGCCAGCGAGACGACGCCGCGCATCCCCGCCCAGGCGACGATCCCGACGTTGCGAAGCGGCGGGTACGGGTCCCGCTCGCGGATCTTCCGCGACAGGGCGCGGGGCAGGTAGGTCGCCGGGAAGACCCACACGATCCGCGCGACGATCGCGGCGGCCGCGACGGCGGCGGCCCAGCCGAGAAGGGCGCTGGGCGGCCGGTCGCCGAGCCGGGCGAGGACGGTCGGGAGTTGGAGCCCGATCAGGATGAACACGCTGCCATTGATCAGGAACAGCAACACCTGCCAGGCGGCGAAGCCGGCCACGCGGACCGACGAGCTCATCAGCCGGGGCGCCTTTCGACCGACGAGGATCCCGGCCGTGACCGTGGCCAGGACGCCCGACAACCCGAAGTGCTCGGCTGGGAGGTAGATGGCGAGCGGGGCGAGGAACGTCAGGATCACGGAAAAGACGGGGTCGTCGACCAACCGGACGAGACGCGCCGCCAGGCCGCCCAGGACGATCCCGACGACGATGCCACCGACCGACGCGACGACGAACGTCGAGCCGGCCTCGGCCAGCGAGAAGATCCCCGTCGCCGCCGCGGCGAGAGCCAGGCGGTAGGCGACGAGCGCGGTCCCGTCGTTGAGCAGGCTCTCGCCCTCGAGGATCGTGACCATCCGGCGGGGCACTCCCAGCCGCTGGAAGATCGCCGTCGCCGCCACCGCGTCCGGCGGCGAGACGATCGCGCCGAGAGCGAAGGCCGGTGCCCAGCCGAGGCCGGGGACGATGGCGTGGACGACGACCGCGACGACGACGATCGTGAACAGGACGAGGCCGACCGCAAGGAGCCCGATCGGGCGGAGGTTCGCCTTGAGGTCGCGGATCGAGGTGAAGTAGCCCGCCCCGAACAGGATCGGCGGGAGGAACAGCAGGAAGACGATGTCCGGGGCAAGCTCGACCGGCGGCAGGCCCGGGACGAACCCGATCGCGAGACCGCCCAGGACGAGGAGGACCGGGTACGGGACGGCGAGCCGGCGGGCGACGATCGCGAGGCCGGTCGCCGCGAGCAGCAGGACGAGGACGACCTCGATCGTCGTCGCCGCGGTGGTGTCGGGCGCGCCGGTCACCGCGCCGAGGATTCGCATCGGAAACGCGTTGCTCGTCATCGGGGACATCGGGCCGTCGCGGGGCGCGCTCGTGAAGGGCGGGCGCCTCAGGCCGTATCGCGACTCCCGATGGGCGCAGTGGTGGACTCCAGGAACTGGACCTCGACGGGCTCGATCGCGTCCGCCGGCTCGAAGCCGAAGACCTGGCCATAGAACGACAGCTCCGCCTCGAACGAGCGGATGATGTTCTCGGCGGCCCGGAAGCCGTGGTCCTCGCCCTCGAACAGCAGGTAGGCGTGGGGCAGGTGCTTCTCCCAGAGGGCGTCGACGATCTGCGCGGCCTGGGCCGGCGGGACGATCCGGTCCTCGGCGCCCTGAAGGATCAGAACCGGACACGAGATCCGCTCGGTGAAGTTCAGCGGCGAGCGGTCGTGGTAGAGCTGCTTTGCGGCGGGATAGGGACCGACGAGCGAGCCGGTGTAGCGCGACTCGAACTTGTGGGTCTGGGTATCGAACGTCTCGAGATCGCCGATCCCGAAGTAGCTCGTCCCGGCCTTGAACGTGTCGCGGAACGTGATCGCGCAGAGGGTCGTGTAGCCGCTGGCGCTGCCGCCCCGGATCGCGAGCCGCTCCCCGTCGACGAGGCCGCGCTCAACGAGCCAGGCCGCCCCGTTGACGCAGTCGTCGACGTCGACGACGCCCCACTCCCCCTCGAGCCGCTTCCGATAGTCGCGGCCGTAGCCCGTGCTGCCGCCGTAATCGACGTCGAGCACCGCGAAGCCGCGGCTCGTGAACAGTTGGAGACCGACATTCAGGGCCGACGAAGCTCCGGCTGTCGGGCCGCCGTGGCTCGTGACGATCAGCGGCGGCTGCGTCCCGGCCGGTCCCTCGAAGCCGCGGTTGAGCGGCTCGTAGTAGAGGGCGAAGGCCGTCCGCCCACCGGTGGTCGGGAACTCGACGAGTCGGCCCGTCGAGATGTCGGCCGGATCGAGCTCGGCGGTCGTGGATGCGCGCAGGACACGCGGCGTCCCGCCGTCGAGGTCGAGCTCGACGATCGCCCAGGCCCGGTTCGGTGACGCCGCCCGCATCACTGCGGTCCGGCCATCGATTGCGAGATAGCCCATCTCCGTGAACTCGGCGTCGAGCTCGGTCGGTCGGTCATCGCCGGCCCCGAATCGGTACAGCCGGTCACGCCCGCCATTCCGGCCGATCGCCACGATCGATCCGTCGGCGGCGAAGGCGTAGTTGGCGATCGCGAAGACCCAGTCCGGGAACGCGAACTCGGCGTCGAGCGGCGGACCGACCCGCTCGACGCGTTGGCCACCGGCGAGACGGAACAGGTTCAGCCAGCCCTCCGGCTCGGCGATGAAGTGGAGCGTTCCGTCGGGCGACCAGCGTGGCTGGGCGATCCAGTCCTCCATGCTGCCGGCAACGACCCGCGGCGCCGTCGGCCGGCCCGCATCGTCGAGGTCGGCGAGGACGAGCTCCGTGCCGTCCCACGGCATGTTCGGATGGTTCCAGCGGAGCCAGGCGAGCTGCCGCCCGTTCGGGGAGAGCCGCGGCGCCGCCAGGAAGTCCGAACCATCGGCGAGGACCGTGACCTCACCACTCATCAGGTCGATGGCCACGATCGCGTTCTCGGCCTCGCCATGGCGCCTGAGCGTCTCGGGATCGTGGTCCTCGCGGACCGCGAGAACGCGGTTGCGCTCCGCATCGATCGAGAGGTCGGCGAACCGCCATATCCGTCCGTCCGGCGTGAGTGCCTCGAGCCGCTCCGGCGCCACGACCCGATGGAGCCGGCCGGTGGCGAAGTCGGAAACGACGATCCGATCGCCGCCCACGGCGAAGGCGCCCCCGCCGTACTCGTGGACCCGGGTCCTGACGTTGAACCCCTCCGGCGTCAGGCGCGTCATCGAGCCGTCCGGGTCGAGCCGGACGAGCACCTGCCGACCGCCTTCCTCGGGTCGTCCCTCCAGCCAGTAGCGGACGCCGCCATCCGCGTGGATCTCGCCCAGGGAGACGGCACCACGCGTCAGGAGCTCGATCGGGAACGGCGAGTCCCAGGCTCCGAACGGCGCGGAGACCTTCTTCGTCATCAGATCGTTCATGTCGGGCGAAGAATGACAGGCGGACTCGCAGGCGGTGTCGGCATCACGTCCCGTGCTGCCAGGAGGTCACGTACTCCTTCTGCTCGGCGGTCATCGGGTCGAGGGTGATCCCGAGCGCGGCCAGCTTGAGGCGGGCAACCTCGGCGTCGATCGCCTCCGGCACGGTGTAGACCTGCGGCCCGAGCTCGGCGTGGTGCTGGGCGACGTACTCGGCCGACAGGGCCTGGTTGGCGAAGCTCATGTCCATGACCGCGGCCGGGTGGCCCTCGGCGGCACCCAGGTTCACGAGGCGGCCCTCGGCGATCAGGTGGACCCGCTTCCCGCCCAGGTCGAACTCCTGGACGTTCTCGCGGGCGTCGCGGACGTGGCCCTCGGCCATCTCGCGGAGCGCCTTGAGATCGAGCTCGGCGTCGAAGTGGCCGGAGTTGGCCATGATCGCCCCGTCCTTCATCGCCGCGAAGTGCTCCCGCCGGAACACGTTGACGTTGCCGGTGGCCGTGACGAACAGCTCGCCCCATGGCGCGGCCTCACCGACGGTCATCACCCGGAAGCCGTCCATCAGGGCCTCGAGGGCCCGGACCGGATCGACCTCGACGACCGCGACGTGGGCGCCCATACCGTTCATCCGGGAGGCGATCCCGCGGCCCACCCAGCCGTAGCCGGCGACGACGACGTTGCGTCCGGCGAGGAGGATGTTCGTGGCCCGGAGGATGCCGTCGATCGTCGACTGGCCGGTCCCGTAGCGGTTGTCGAAGAGGTGCTTCGTCTGGGCCTCGTTCACGGCGACGACCGGGAAGCGGAGCGCGCCGTCGGCGGCCATCGCCTTGAGCCGGATGACGCCGGTCGTCGTCTCCTCCGTCCCGGCCAGGACCTCCTTGACCTGGTCGGGCCGCTCGCTGTGGAGGAGCGACACGAGGTCGCAGCCGTCGTCCATCGTGATCTGCGGCCGGGTGTCGGCGACGCCGTTGAGATGGGCGTAGTAGGTGTCGCGGTCCTCGCCGCGCCGGGCGAACGTCGCGATCCCGTACTCGGTCACGAGCGCGGCGGCGACATCGTCCTTGGTCGAGAGAGGGTTGCTGGCCGCGAGGAAGACCTCCGCGCCGCCGGCCCTCAGGGTCCGCATCAGGTTGGCCGTTTCGGTCGTGACGTGAAGGCACGCGCCGATCCGCAGGCCGGCCAGCGGTTGCTCGATCGCGAACCGCTCGCGGATCAGGCGCAGGACGGGCATCTCGCGTTCCGCCCATTCGATGCGCCGGATGCCCTCGGCGGCCAGGTCGAGATCGGTGACGTCGTGGGCGGGCAGGCCGCCGGTCGTGGCGGCGGCGGGGCTCGTCATTGGTGCGGGATCTCCCTGCGGCTGAAGAAGCGGCGGAGCGGCGCCGTGAGATCCGGCCACGGCGAGCCCAGGCGGTGGGCGAGACGCTCCTCGAACCGGACGTGCTCGGCATAACCGAGGTGGCGATAAGCCTGGAGCGCGGGCGGGTTGTCGGACCGGACGTTGAGGACGACCTGGTCGCAGGTCCGCAGCAGGTCGGCCGTCACTGCCGCGGTCACGGCCTTGGCGTAGCCGCGGCCGCGATAGTCGACATGGGTCAGGACGTTGCCGACGACCGCGAGCCGGGCGCCGCTGCTGCTGACGTGGGTGCCCGCGGCAGCCACCAGGCGGCCACCGACCCGCATCCCGTAGTAGACGCCCTCGGAGATCGCCGAAGACGGCAGCCACGACGCGAACCCGAGCTGGTAGAGCCGGTTGAGGTCGCCGATGTCGATCGGCAACAGGCGTCGGACGTCCGCGGGGTAGGGCCGGAAACGGGATCGGTCGACCCACATCCGGACCATCGGCGGGCCGGGATCCATGCGGTAGGCCGTCTCCACCGCCGGCATGGCCTCGGTCAGCGCGGCCACGTACGCCGCGCGGGGCCGAACGATGTCGCGGAGGATCGCCTCGATCCCGTCGGGTCTTCCCATCACGAACAGCGGCTGCGGCGTGAGCCCGGAGTACTCGAGCGCGATCGCCACCAGCCCATCGTCGTCGAACGCACCGCCCCAGCGCGTCTTGGCGAATTCGCGATCCTCGAGATCGCACAGCGCGTAGGCGGCCAGCAGGCGGTCGGTCTCGAGGAAGTCGCGCAGGACACCGCGGTCCGTGACCGCCCGGACGGACAGGCCACGGGCGCGACGGCCGGTGACCGCCACGCTTGCCATCAGCCGGCGACCTCGGTCGGGGCGGGAGCGATCTCGGATGCGGCCGGAGCCTCGAGTGACGGCCTCGACGGCGCCCAGCGCGCGGTCGCCGCCGCGATCGCGACCGCGAGGCCCGCCTCGAACGGCGCCTCGATGACGCCCTCCTCGGTGACGATCCCGGTGATCAGCTCCGCCGGCGTCACGTCGAACGAGGGGTTGCGGACCTCGGTTCCGGCAGGCGCGATCCGGACGCCGCGGATCGCGACGACCTCGTCACCGGACCGCTCCTCGATCTCGATCGATGCGCCGTCCGGCGTCGCCGGATCGATCGACGTCGTCGGGGCGCAGACGAAGAACGGGATCCCATGGCGTGCCGCGAGGACGGCCAGCGTGTACGTTCCGACCTTGTTGGCCGTGTCGCCGTTGGCCGCCACGCGGTCGGCCCCGACGAGGATGACGTCGACCTCGCTCCGGCTCATCAGGTGACCCGCGGCGACGTCGGGGATCAACGTGTGCGGCACGCCGGCCTGGGCCAGTTCCCAGGCGGTCAGCCGGGCGCCCTG
>DASUPH010000162.1:0-2438 GCA_036276275.1 Candidatus Limnocylindrales bacterium | reverse complement strand
CCGGGTCCTTGCCGATGTCGTGGGCAAGGATGTCGACCATCCGCTCGATGGCGTGGACCGCCTCGGTCACCCGGAACGAGCAGCGGTAGGCGACGCCGCCCGGCGGCTTGTTCGTGTAGACGCCGTCGACCTCGACGAACGCGTTCTGGAAGTCGTACGAGCCGGTGATCACGTTGAACAGGCCGGCCGGGAACTTCGACGGGTCGGCCGCCGCGTCCGTGTAGCCGTGGTCCGCGATCGTCCGGACCTTCAGGCTCGTGATCTTGCCTGCCTTCGTCGCGCCCATCTCGGCATGGATGTGGTAATCGCGGGCGAACGAATCGGCCTGGAGGTTCTCGGAGCGGTCTTCGATCCACTTGACCGGCTTGCCGATCAGGAACGATGCGGCGACAGCGAGGACATACCCGGGGTAGACCGGAACCTTGCCCCCGAACCCGCCGCCGATGTCGTGGGTCTTCACCCGGATGTTCTGCTCCGAGATGGGGAGCCCGGCCCCGGCCGCGACGAGCGCGAGGACCGTGCGGATCGCGTGGGGTGCCTGACTGGTCATGTGCAGGGTGAGCTGCTGGCGGATCGGATCCCAGTCGGCGATGCAGCCGCAGGTCTCGATCGATGCGACGTGGATCCGGGGAATGTAGATGTCCTGCTCGATCCGGACATCGGCCGCGTCGAGGGCCGCGTCGGCCTTGCCCTTGTCGCCCGATTCCCAGTGCCAGATGCGATTGGTCTGCTTGTCGGCGGCGCGGTCGGGGCGGAGGACGAACGCGTCCTTCTCGAGCGCCTTGTGCGGATCGACGATGACCGGCAGCGGTTCGTAGTCGACGAGCACGGCCGCAACCCCGTCGGCGGCCGCGTAGCGCGACGTCGCGATGACTGCCGCGACCTCCTGCGACTGGTACATCACCGTGTCGGTCGGCAGCACCATCTGCATGTCGCCCGCGAGCGTCGGCATCCAGTGGAGGCCGTATCCCTCGAGATCCTTCCCGGTCACGACCGCGGCGACGCCGGGGACCTTGAGGGCCGCGGACGCATCGATGCCCTTGATCGTGGCGTGGGCGTAGGGGCTCCGGACGATGTCGAGCCAGAGCATGCCCGGCAGGACGAGATCGTCGATGAACTCGCCCGCACCGCGGATGAACCGGGGATCCTCCTTGCGCTTGACCGAATGGCCCATGCCCCCGACTTCGGGGGTGGTCTGGAGCTGCAGGTCCGTCGTCATGGCGTCCTCCCCCTCAACCGGCCGCTGCCGGTTCGGCCGAGACTTCCTGGCCTTCGACGGTCTCGGCGGCCACCACCGGGGCCGACTCGCTCGCCTTGAGCTCGCCGGCCGCCTGCTGGATCGCCTTGACGATGTTGACGTAACCCGTGCAGCGGCAGAGGTTGCCGGCGATCCCGGCCCGGATCTCCTCCTCCGACGGCTGAGGGTTCTGATCGAGCAGCCAGGCGGCCTGCATGATCATGCCCGGGGTGCAGAAGCCGCACTGGAGCCCGTGCTGGTCCCAGAATCCCTGCTGGAGCGCGTGGAGGTTGGCCCCGTCGGCCATGCCCTCGATGGTCCGGATCTCGGCGCCGTCCGCCTGGACGGCGAGCATCGTGCACGACTTGGCGCTCTCGCCGTTGACGTGCACCGTGCACGCCCCGCAGTTGCTCGTGTCGCAGCCGATGTGGGTGCCGGTCAGGAGGAACACGTCGCGGAGGAGATGGACGAGGAGCAGTCGCGGCTCGACGTCGGCCTCCCGGGCCTCGCCATTCACCGTGACGGAGATGTGCTTGGTCGTCATCGCATGTCCCCTTACGCGAATGCGAGCGCGCGCTCGACGGCGCGACGCAGCGACCGGACGGTCATCTCGGCGACCATCGCCCGCTTGTAGTCGACGGGTCCCCGCGTGTCGGCCGCCGGGTTGCTCATCGCCGCGGCGGCCTCGCCGGCTCGTCGGAAGGTCTCCTCGGACGGGCCTGCGCCGACCAGGACCTCCTCCGCAGTCGTGGCCGCGAACGGCGTGTCGTTGACCCCGGTGATGCCGATGCCCGCCCTGCCGATCTTGCCGTCGGCCAGGCGGACCACGGCGGCGACGCCGACGGTCGCAAAGTCGCCGACGCGACGCTCGAGCTTCGAGTACCCGCCACCCACGCCCTTCGCCCGACGCGGGATCCGGATCTCGACGAGCACTTCGGTCGGCCTGATCGCCGTGGTGAACGTGTCCAGGAAGAAGTCCCGGCTCGGGATCACCCGGTCACCCGAGGCACTCCGGCAGACGATCTGGGCATTCGCTGCGAGGAGCGCCGCGGGCCAATCCGACGCCGGATCCGCGTGGGCGCAGGATCCGCCGATCGTGCCCCAGTTGCGAACCTGGGGATCGCCGATCCCACCAGCGACGTCCGCGACCATCGGGTAGCGGCTCGAGATCGTCGGGTCTTCGTGGATCTGGCGGTGGGTT
>DASUPH010000161.1:0-7503 GCA_036276275.1 Candidatus Limnocylindrales bacterium | reverse complement strand
CGGCGGCCCATGCGCCCATCGAGAACGCGTTGAGCGTCACGAGCGGAGCCGTCCCGAAGGCGTAGCGGGCGAAGAAGCCGATGTTGCGGTGGGCCACGTCCCGCTCGCGCCGGCCGCGGATCCAGTTGTAGGGCGTACCCGTCGAGCCGCTCGATTCGTCGATCGTCGTGCCCGGGAACGGGACCGCGCCGCCGACGCAACGTTCCAGGAGGCCGTATCGATCGACGTACGAGCGCTTGTCGGTTTCGGGCAGGCGGCCGAGGATGCCGAGGGGGAACAGCCCGGCGCTGTCGACGCCGGTGCTCGCGAGGTAGGACCTGTACGCCGGAACCCGCCGGGTTGCCCGCCAGGCGGCTCGCTCGGCGCGGAGGCGGCCGATGCCCGACAGGATCGGTGCCGGTGTCGCGTTGAAGAGAGCCTTGAGCCAGCCGTATCGCAGCCCGACCGTCCGGAAGGTCATGTCGAGTGGGAACAGCCAGAGTCCACGCCCCACGCCCACGAACGAAGCAGACGCGTCGCGACCGAGCCGCCTGAGCAGGCTCATCCCTCACACCTCCGTGACGCCGGCTGCGCGGGGCGCCACCGATTCGACCGTATCACGCGCGGATCGACCGGACGTTACGCCCGACGTTCCCGTTGGCCGGGTCGCCGCCGGTCAGGGCCGGCGCCCGGCGAGGGCGTCGGCGTGGATTCCGTGCGGGTCGATCGAGGCCCGCCCGCGTCGGGCGGCGACACCGGCAAGCGTCTCGCGATCGAGGATGTCGAGCATCGAATCGCGCACGTCGAGCATGACGTCACGCAGCGGGCAGGTCGCCTCGTCGGGGCACGAGCAGCGGCCGTAGTAGCGAAGGCTCACGCAGGACAGCGGAGCGAGCGCGCCGTCGAGGAGCCGGATGACTTTGCCGAGCGAGATCGTCGTCGGATCGGCGGCGATCGCGTAGCCACCGTGCGCTCCGAGCGTCGTCCGGACGATGCCACCGTGCTTGAGGGTCGACATGATCTGCTCGAGGAACTTCGGCGGCAGGTTGTTTCGGCCCGCAAGGGTCGCGAGGGCGACCGGCGCCTCGTCGTCGTGCCGAACCAGGTCGACGAGGGCACGAATGCCGTACTCGGAGCGCCGGGAGAGTCGCATGTGCCGATCATTCTGGCAGCATCTCCTACCCGCGGGGTGGGGATTCCGCGCGGGCCCCGGGCGGCCTTCTCAGCGGCCGATTGCGCGCCCGGAGCGCGATACATTGGCCGGAACGTTGCAGGGCAACCGAAAACCGAGCCTTCCTTCGTTCGGTTGCGCGCTCAGCGCGCCAGATGGCGCCTGGAGCACCCTCCGTTCGCTGTCTTGCGCGTCCAGCGCGCAGTCGTCGAACGACGTGGCGGAACGATAGAACATCCGTGCGAAACGGCACCGAGCGTGGTAGATTCGCGCCGATGACCGACGACCTCTCCCGGATCCTCGCTCCGGACCTCGTCGATGACTCGGATCGGGTCGTCGAGGGCGCGCTTCGACCGAGAACGCTTGACGAGTACATCGGGCAGCGCGAGGTCAAGGCCAACCTCTCGGTCCTCCTGAGCGCGGCGAAGGGCAGGGGAGAGGCGGCCGATCATGTCCTGCTGTACGGCCCGCCCGGCCTCGGCAAGACCACCCTCGCGACCATCATCGCCCGTGAGCTCGGCGTCAACGTCCGCTACACGAGCGGTCCGGCGGTCGAGCGGGCCGGCGACCTGGCCGCGATCCTGACCGCGCTCGACGAACGCGACGTCCTCTTCATCGACGAGATCCACCGCCTGAACCGGGCCGTCGAGGAGATCCTCTACCCGGCCATGGAGGACTACGCCCTCGACGTGATGATCGGCAAGGGTCCGAGCGCCCGGAGCCTCCGCCTCAGCCTGAAGCCGTTCACGGTCGTCGGGGCAACCACCCGGGCCGGCCGGATCTCGAGCCCGCTGCGGGACCGCTTCGGGGCGACCTACCGGCTCGACTTCTACGAGGAGGACGACCTGACCGCGATCGTCGACCGGTCGGCCCGGATCCTCGACGTCGCGATCGACGATGCCGCGTCACGGGCGATCGCCCGCCGCGGCCGGGGCACGCCGCGGATCGTCAACCGGCTGCTGAAGCGGACCCGCGATCACGCCCAGGTCCACGGCGACGGCCGGGTCGACGAGGCGACCGCGAAGGCGGCGATGCGCCAGATGGAGATCGACGACGAGGGCCTCGACTCGACGGACCGGAAGCTGCTGGCGGCGATCATCCAGAAGTTCGCCTCGGGGCCGGTCGGCGTCCAGGCGCTGGCCGCCGTCCTGTCCGAGGAGGTCGAGACGATCGAGGACGTGTACGAGCCGTTCCTGCTCCGTCTCGGGTTCCTCGATCGAACCCCGCAGGGCCGGATCGCCACCGAGGCGGCGCGGGCCCATCTCGCGAAGCTCGGCTACGAGATCCCGCCGCCGCGCCGCGCCGAGCCGGACCTGGTCGGGCTGTGGGACATGCCGGTCGGGGCGGAGCCCGCCCAAGAGCCCGCCGGCGAGTGACGGGAGCCGCCGCCTTCGAGATCACGGTGCCGCCGCCGTCCGATGGCTCGACCCGGGGCAGGGTCGGCCGTCTCGAGCTGACCCACGGCGTGGTCGAGACGCCCCAGTTCATGCCGGTCGGGACGAACGCGACGGTCAAGGCCCTCCACCCGGACGACCTCCGCAAGGTCGGCGCGTCGATCATCCTCGCGAACACGTACCACCTCTACCTCCGGCCGGGGCACGAGCGGATCGCCCGGCTCGGCGGTCTCCACCGGTTCATGGCCTGGGACCGGCCGATCCTGACCGACTCAGGCGGCTTCCAGGTCGTGTCGCTGGGCGACCTGCGGGTCGTCGACGAGGATGGCGTCACGTTCCGCAGCCACCTCGACGGGTCGACCCATCGCTTCACCCCGGAGCTCGCGATCGAGGTCCAGCAGGCGCTCGGATCGGATGTCGCGGTCGCGTTCGACCAGCCGGTGTTCCCGACGTCGGAGCGGGCCGTGGTCGTCGACGCCACGGATCGCACCCATCGGTGGGCCGAACGCTCGCTGCGCGCCCACGATCGCCCCGACCAGGCCATCTTCGGGATCGTCCAGGGCGGGCTGGAGCCGGACCTCCGGGCCGCAAGCACCCGCTTCGTCGCTTCACTGCCGTTCGACGGGATCTGCCTCGGTGGGTTGGCGGGCGACGAGACGCCGGCTCAGCGCGAGGCGACGATCGACACCGCGGTCGGCGAGATCCTCGACGATCCCCGGCCGCGCTACCTCATGGGCCTCGGCTCGCCGGCCGACCTGCTCGAGGCGGTTCACCGGGGAGTGGACCTGTTCGACTCCGTGCTGCCGGCACGCGTCGCCCGGAACGGCCAGCTGTGGGTCCCGGGCGGCCGGCTGAACCTGATGAACCAGCGCTTCCTCGACGATCCGGAGCCGGTCCAGGCCGACTGCCCGTGCCTCCTGTGCCGGTCGTTCTCGCGGGCCTACCTCGCCCACCTGTTCCGGGCCAGGGAGCTGCTCGCCTACCGTCTCGCGACTTGTCACAACCTGACCTTCACCCTAGACTTCATGGCCAGGGTCCGCGCCGCGCTGAGGTCCGGAACCTTCCCCGCGGAAATGCCGGAGCTGGCGTTGCGCGCCGGCCCGACAAGCGGCAGTGCAGACGCGGAGAAGTCCGCGTGAATGGTCAGTCGGTAGCCTGCGTCCCAACGCGGAGGAGCATGGATGGGCTCGCGAGATCGTCCCCACCGCGAATCGAAGAAGAAGCCGAAGGACAAGTCGGGCCAGCCCAAGCTGACGTCGCTCTCGGAGCCGCCGCCCCAGCAGGCGGAGCTCATCCGGAAGCCACGCAAGCCGAAGCCGGTCAGCGAGGAAGAAACCGACGAGGGTTGAACCCCCGAGGTCCCGCCCGGGAGCGTGACCTGTCGGTACATCGACGGATCGACAGGAGCGTGACGAACCCATGGCGTTGACCGGCGAACGAGCGGCTGACGAGCGCAACGGCGGCGAGCGCACCGCAGACCGGGTAGCGGACCGGGCCCAGGCGGAGCGCGGCAAGGCCGTCGCCGCCGCGATCCAGACGATCGAGAAGCAGTTCGGGACCGGCTCGATCATGAAGCTCGGGTCGGCGTAGATCCAGGCGATCGATGTGATCCCGACCGGCTCCATCGCCCTCGATCTCGCCCTCGGCGTCGGCGGCATCCCGCGCGGCCGGATCACGGAGATCTTCGGTCCGGAGTCCTCCGGCAAGACGACGATCTGCCAGCACGTGATCGCCGAGGCCCAGGCCCGCGGCGGCGTCGCGGCCTTCATCGACGTCGAGCACGCCCTCGATCCGGCGTATGCCCGGGCGTGCGGCGTGAACGTCGATGAGCTCCTCGTCAGCCAGCCGGACACCGGCGAGCAGGCGCTGGAGATCACCGAGACCCTGATCCGCTCCGGCGGCATCGACTGCGTCGTTCTCGACTCCGTGGCCGCGCTCGTGCCGCGGGCCGAGATCGAGGGTGAGATGGGCGACTCCTTCGTCGGCATCCAGGCCCGTCTGATGAGCCAGGCGCTGCGCAAGCTCACCGGGGCGGTCTCCCGTTCGAATACCGCGCTCGTCTTCACCAACCAGCTGCGGGAGAAGATCGGGGTGATGTTCGGCAACCCGGAGACGACCCCGGGCGGCCGGGCCCTGAAGTTCTATGCCAGCGTCCGGCTCGACATCCGGCGGATCGAGACGATCAAGACCGGGACGGAGTCGGTCGGCAACCGGGTCCGGGTCAAGGTCGTGAAGAACAAGGTCGCGCCGCCGTTCCGGGTCGCCGAGTTCGACGTGATGTACGGCGAAGGCGTCTCGAAGGAAGGGGGCCTCCTCGACGTCGGCGTCGCGATGAGCATCGTCAACAAGACCGGCGCCTGGTTCACGTTCGAGGAGACGCGCCTCGGTCAGGGCCGCGAGGCGTCCAAGGACTTCCTCCGGGCGAACAAGGACGTGGCCGAGGTGATCGACAGCCGAATCCGCGGCAAGATCGACGAGGTCGAGCTGCCGGTCGAGGGCATCGAAGAGGCCGAGTGACCGAGGGCGAGCGAGAGCCCTGGCGTCGCAGCCGGTCCGGCCGCGGAGCACGTCCGGAGCGAGAGACACGGGCCGAGCGTCGGGAACGGCGCGCGACCGTCGACGATCCGGCGGTCGTCCTCGAGGCGGCGGCCCGGTTCCTGGAGGTCCGGGCACGGTCCGTCGCCGAGGTCCGCCGGCGGCTCGGCCAGGCCGGCTACCGGAGCGATCTGGTCGAGGCGGCGATCCAACGCATGACCGACCTCGGCATGCTCGACGACGCCACGTTCGCTCGGGCCTGGATCGAGTCGCGCGACCGGGCCCGACCGCGGGGCGAGATCGCCCTTCGACGCGAGCTGGCGCTCAAGGGCGTCGAGCGGGCCATCGTCGACGGGCTGCTCGAGGAGCGGCGCGACGGCGGCGACGGCGGCGCGACCGACGGCGGCGTCGATCTGGCGGCGGCGCAGCGACTCCTCGCCCGTCACGAGCGCGCCCTCGCCCGCGAGGCGGATCCGCGCAGCCGGCGCCGACGGGCGTACGCGCTCCTCGCCCGGAACGGCTTTGACCCTGCAACCTGCAGCGCGGCGTCTGCCGATCTGGTCCGCGCGAACGCCGATGCCCAGGACGACGCCGCGAACGATGCCCCGGAGGACTCCGTCTGACGATGGCATTCGTGTGAGGGAACCGGATCGTGCACGATGCTGTCTGGCGACCAGGAGGTCCCGACGATGGCTCACCGGATCGGATGGTCCGCGCTCCTCGCCGTAACGGCGCTCGCGCTCCTGCTGTCGGGCTGCGACCGGATCCCAGCACTTGGGGGCGCGACCCACGGCACGGACCGTGAGCACCATCAGGCCGAAGCGGCCCTGGCCCGCTGGATGGCCGCGGTCAAGGCCGGGGGCGGCGCACAGTCCTTCGTGGCCGTCGGCGAGCTGACCGGCCAGATCGGCGACTGGGAGGAGGCGGTCGGCGACAACAACAAGCGAGCCCTCATGGCCGGACTCGTGGTGGCGGCGGCCGCGCTCCCTTCGGACGCTCCGGGCGAGGCAATGGTTCGCTGGGCCGATGGGACCACGAGATCCATCCGTCCGGTCTCCGCGACCCAGGCCCTCGCGGACGTGCGAGCGACCGCACCCACCTCGTGCGGCGACTGCGTGCCGCTGGTCGTGACCGCCGCCCGCCTCTCGATGGCCGCGATCCAGACCAGCCGCGGCGCGGCCACGGCGCCGGCGTGGGAGTTCACGATCCGAGGGACGAGCGTCCGCGTCACGCGGATCGCGGTTGCCGCGAATGACGGCATCGCCGTTGTGCCGCCCGAATGGGACGCGAACGATCCGCCGTCCGGGATCTCGATCCAGTCGGCGCAGGGGGCGGCGAATGGGACGTCACTCGTCGTGAGCTTCGTCGGCGCACCGGAGCCGGCCAGCAACGCGTGTGGCGCGGACTACTCCGCCGAGGCCGTGGAATCCGGGACGGCGGTCGTCGTGATCGTGATTCCCCACGAGCACGGGGGATTCGGAGCCTGCGCGGGCGTCGGGGCGGTTCGGACAGCGACCGTCGAGCTGGCCCGACCGCTCGGGGATCGCGCTGTCCTCGAGGTCCAGCAGGGCCTGCCGGTATCGGTCGTCCTGACGCCCTGACCGGCTCGCGACGGGCGGGCTCGTTGATCTCCGTCACCGCACGGTTCTGCCCCGCTCTGCACCGGACCGGGACCGTCCGACCGGAGCCGAGCCGGCATTCGTGACGAAGGTAAGGGGTCCCCCGACTTGTTCGACGGCGATACTCGGGCGGGGTTCTCATCCCATCCGGCTCATGCCGGCAGTCCTCATCACTTCCGGGGGCGGGAGCGATCATCGACATGTTCACTCGACTGCGATCCACCGTTCTGGCGGGAAGCGGGGGCCTGATCCTCGTCCTGTCGCTCAGCGGGATCGTCGCCGCCGCCACGATCCTCACGGCCATCGCCGCGCCCGTCGCCGATCCGATCCAGCCGGCGGCCCTCGTCGACACCACGGCAACCTTCGAGGACCTCGATGGCAACGGCGTCGACGACGACTGCCAGACCGACGTGGTCGCGAACCCCGACGCCGCTGCGGCGGCCGAGAAGGCCGCGGATCTGGACGGCGACGGCAAGATCTCCGTCTCCGAAGCGGCCCAGAGTGGCCGAACGGGCGGCAAGAACTGCAACCACGGCGGATATGTGAGCGCGGTCGCCCACAGTGGCGACGCGTGCGATGACGCCGAGCCTGCGGAGACGACCGACGCGGCCGACGAAGTCGGGACGCTCCCCGACGGCGAGACGGTCGTCGCCGTGGTCACCGAGACCACGACCGAGACCACGACGGCCGATACGACGTGCACGGAGGAAACGACCGACGCGACCGAGGCCGTCGAGACGACGACCGAGACGTCGGAGACAACCGACACGACCGTCTGCGAGACGACCGTGACGACGACGACCGA
>DASUPH010000160.1:0-7599 GCA_036276275.1 Candidatus Limnocylindrales bacterium | reverse complement strand
AAATGACCGTCCGTCCGAGAGCGCGCGAGGGCCACGCTCGCTGCCGGCGAGGCCGCGGTTCGTGACTTCCTGCCGATGGAGGTTCCGGAATGCGTTACGCCTCTCGTGTGGCAGTGCTCGCTGTTGCATTCGTCTTGTCGTTCGGTGTCGCTGCGTGCGGCACGAACAAGGGAAATGACGCCGCCGGGGGGTCACCGGCCGCTGCCGGTGGCAGCCAGGCGGCGGTTTCGAGCGCCGGCCCGGCCGCCGCGCTCGGCGGCAACCTGACCGTCTGGGCAATGGGCAATGAGGGCGTCAAGCTCAGTGTCCTCGCCGACGCGTTCATGAAGGTCAACCCGAACGTCAAGGTGAGCGTGACGCCCGTCGACTGGGGCGAGGCCGTCACCAAGCTCCAGACCGCGATCGCCGGCAAGACGACGCCCGACGTGAGCCAGATGGGCACCGACATGATGGGCCAGTTCGGCGCGACCGGCGCCTTCGAGACCGTGCCCGGCGACATCGACCCGAGCCTCTTCTTCGACAGCGCCTGGAAGACGAACATCGTCGACGGCGTCGTCTCGGGCGTGCCGTGGTACGTCGAGACCCGGCTCCTGTACTACCGGACGGACATCGCCGCGAAGGCCGGCATCACGAAGGCCCCCGGCACGTGGGACGAACTGAAGACCATGGCCAAGGCGATGAAGGACCAGGGCGGTTCGAAGTGGGGCATCTCGCTCGGCACGAAGAACTGGCAGGAGTACTTCCCGTTCCTGTGGTCGAACGGCGGGGACGTCACCGACGCGGGTGGCACACCGACGCTCAACAGCACCCAGGCCGTCGGAGCCCTCACGTTCTACGACTCGTTCTTCAAGGACGCCCTGACCCCGAAGGCCGTGCCCGAGGGCTTCGCCATCGAGGCGGCGTTCGTCAAGGGCGACAACCCGATGTTCTTCTCGGGCCCGTGGCATCTCGGCCTGGTCGCGAAGGCCGGCGGCGCCGGGTTCGAAAAGAAGTGGGCGATTGCCCCGATGCCGAAGCAGGACTCGGCGACCTCGTTCGTCGGCGGTAGCAACATGGTCGTCTTCAAGAACTCGAAGAACAAGGACGCCGCCTGGGCGTTCGTGAAGTTCCTGTCCGAGCCGAAGACCCAGGCCCTCTGGTACACGACCGCGACCGACCTCCCGGCGGTCCTTGCGGGCTGGGATGACCCGGCCGTCAAGAGCGACCCGAACGTCGCGATGTTCGGCGAGCAGCTCAAGACCACGAAGGCACAGCCCGTGTCGTCGACCTGGAGCGAGCTCTCGTCGGCCCTCAACGACACCCTCGAGAAGATGACGACTGGAGGGACGGAGCCGCAGGCGGCCGCCGACCAGATGCAGAAGCAGGCGGAGTCGATCGGGACGAAGTGACGTGACGGCTCCGGCGCTGGTCCGGCGGGACGTCGCGGGGCGGGAGACCGCCCCCGTCGTCCACCGTCGCGGCTGGCGGCAGGACCTGACGGGCTGGGCGTTCGCCGCCCCGTTCGTCATCCTCTTCGGGATCTTCCTGGCCCTGCCGATCCTCACCTCGTTCGTCCTGAGCTTCACGAGCTTCGGCCTGCGTGACATCCAGAACCCTGTCGGGGCGACGATCGTCGGCGCCAAGAACTACACCGACCTGCTGGCCGATCCGAAATTCTGGAAGTCGCTCGGCAATACCGCCTACTTCGTCGTCGTCGGGGTGCCGCTGACCCTGGCCCTCGGCCTCGTGATCGCCAACGCGCTCAGCCGCGGGATCACGAGGTTCCGGACCGCGTTCCGGGTCGGCTACTACCTGCCGGTGATCACCAGCATCGTCGCGATCGCCGTCGTCTGGCGGTTCCTCCTGAACCCGGACATCGGCCTGATCAACATGCTCCTCCGGAACATCGGCGTGGGTGGCCCGGATTGGCTCGCCAATCCGACCCTCGCCATGCCGTCGATCATCGCGATGGCGGTCTGGCGGAACGTCGGCTTCGCGATGGTCGTGTTCATCGCCGGCATGCAGGCGATCCCGGTCGTCCTCTACGAGGCCGCCTCGATCGACGGGGCCGGCCGCTGGCAGTCCTTCCGCAACATCACCCTGCCGATGCTCCGCCCGACGATCCTCTTCATGCTCGTGATCACGACGATCGGCTATCTCCAGCTCTTCGAAGAGCCGTTCGTGATGACCAAGGGCGGACCTCTCGGCGCGACCCTCTCGGTGACGATGTACATGTACCAGCAGGGCTTCACGTTCTTCCACCAGGGCTACGCATCGGCGATCGCGTACGTCCTGTTCCTGATCGTCGCGGCCATCGCCTTCCTCCAGTTCAAGTTCCTCAAGAGCGAGACGTGATGGAGGCTCGACGATGACCGCGATCGCGGCCCGACCCGCGCCCGGCCCGCTTCCTTCCGGCGCCGCCGGCAGGAAGCCCCGCGGCGCGGTGTGGGTCTACGTCCTCCTCGTCCTCGGGATCCTCCTGATGGTCGGGCCGTTCCTCTGGATGCTCCTCGGATCGCTCAAGCCCCAGGCGGAGTTCCTCGTCAACCCGCCGACCTTCCTGCCGAAGACGCCAACGACCGACAACTACGAGCGGCTGTTCGGGCAGCTCGACGTCCCGCGGTTCTTCTTCAACTCGGCCGTCGTCGCGCTCGTCGTGACCGTCGGCAACGTGCTGTTCTGCCCGATGCTCGGCTACGCGCTCGCCAAGCTCCAATGGCGGGGCAAGCGGCTGATCATGGGCCTCGTCCTCGCGACGCTGATGGTCCCGGCCGGGATCACCCTGATCCCGAACTTCGTCCTCATGAGCAATCTCGGTCTCGTCAACAGCTACCCGGGGCTGATCCTGCCGTTCCTCGTCGGGCCGTTCGGGGTGTTCCTCACCCGCCAGTTCATGTACGGCATCCCGGACGAGCTCCTCGAGGCCGCCCGGATCGACGGCGCCAACGAGTGGCGGATCTTCTGGCAGGTCGTCATCCCGATCACCGTGCCCGTCCTCGCGACGCTCGGGATCCTGACGTTCCTCGGCAGCTGGAACAGCTTCCTGTACCCGCTCGTGATGGCCCAGGAGCCCGGCATGTACACCCTGCCGGTCGCCCTCGCGACCTTCGCCACCGGGCAGTACGAGGCCGACCACGGGATGCTGATGGCCGGCTCGGTGGTCCTCGTCGTGCCCGTCCTGATCATCTTCATCCTCTTCCAGCGCTGGATCACCCAGGGGATCGCGACGACTGGACTCAAAGGTTGATCCCGGAGGTGTTCCCGTGCTCCGTCGCGCCGCCGTGCTCCTCGTCGCGCTCGTCCTGGCGGCGGTCGTCATCCCGGCGACCGCATCGGGAGCCCATTCGACCGGGCTGAGCGCCGCCCAGCACGCGACCCTCCTCGGGTATGCCCGCGACACATGGGCCTCGTTTGTGGCGATGACGGATGCGAAGAGCGGGCTGCCGGCCGACAGCCTCGACGCCGACGGCACGGCGAGCGTCCAGACGTCGACGACGAACATCGGTGCCTACATGTGGAGCGCGGTCGTCGCCGAGCGCCTCGGGATCATCGGTCATGCCGAGACGGTTGTCCGACTCGACCGGACGCTCCACTCCCTCGAGACGATCGAGCGCCACCAGGCGAGCGGCCAGTACTACAACTGGTACGACCACACCACCGGCGCCGTCCTCACGGTCTGGCCGCCGACGGGCGCGCCCGTCACGCCGATCCTGTCCTCCGTCGACAACGGCTGGCTGGCCGCCGCTCTCCAGGTCGTCGCGAGCACCGTTCCCGACGTCTCGAAGCGGGCATCGGACCTGTACGACAGCATGCACTTCGGCTTCTACTACCGGCCGGCCGTGAACCGGATCGCGTTCCACGTCGTGCCGAGCACCGGCGAATCGCCCTGTTGCTACGACACGATCGTTAGCGAGAGCCGGATCGCGAGCTACATCGGGATCGCCACCGGCGAGATCCCCGCGAAGGAGTATTTCGGGGCCTGGCGGACCTTCCCCGCGACCTGCGACTGGGGCTGGCCCGAGACGAATCCGGTCGGCTTCAACAAGACCTATCTCGGCGTCAAGGTCTTCGAGGGCGCCTACGCGTACAACGGCTTCCGGGTCGTGCCCGGCTGGGGCGGGAGCATGTTCGAGGCGCTCATGCCCACCCTGTTCGTCCCCGAGGAGACGTGGGGCCCGCGCAGCTGGGGGATCAACCACCCGCTGACGGTCGCCGCCCAGATCCATCACGGCCTCGTCGACGCGGACTACGGCTACTGGGGCTTCTCGCCGTCGAATATCCCCGAGGGCGGCTACAACGCCTACGGGGTCGACGCGATCGGGATGAACCCGGGGGGTTACCCGTCGAACGAGGACAACACCCTCGTCGATCATGGCTTCGCCGGCTGCAACCGCGAGCCCCAGCCCGATCCGCCGGCCTCCGCATACACGAACGGCGTCGTCACCCCGCACGCGGCCTTCCTGGCCCTGCGGTGGGCGCCCAACGCCGTCCTGGCCGATCTAACCAAGCTCAAGGCCGATTTCGGGATCTACGATCGCTGGGGCTTCCGCGATTCGGTCAACGTCGACAGTGGCGCGGTCTCGAATGCGTACCTGTCGCTCGACCAGGGGATCATCATGGCCGCGGTCGGCAATGCGCTCGCCGACGACGTCCTCCGCGACGCGTTCGCGACCAAGAAGATCCGGAACGCGCTGAAGCCGCTGATCGGCATGGAGCAGTTCAACGCCGGTCCTGCCGACGCAGCGGAGCTCGAGTTCAACCGGTGAGCGTGGGCTCGTCGGCCCGGATCGCCTGGTTCGAGGAGCAGGGCGCCCAGGCCGAGCGCAACCGGCCCGCGGTCGCGCCGGCCCTGCCCGCGCCGGATGGCGTCGTCGCGACGTCGGGTCGCGGTCAGGTGACGCTCGATTGGCGGGGCGTCGATGGCGCGATCGGATACGTCGTCCACCGGGCGACCACCTCCGACGGACCGTGGCAGGCGATCGACCACAAGGCCGGCGACCTCCTGGCGGTGCCCCACCCGCCGTACACGGACACGACCGGCGAACGCGGCGTCGCCGCCTGGTACGCGGTCGCGGCCCTGCCCTCGATCGATGCGCCGGTCGGAGCATTGTCGGAGCCACTCGAGGGCCGGTCCGGGACGGACGGCGATGCGCGGATAGCCATCGCGATCGACGCCGCCGCCGACGTCGGACCCGTCGAGCGGCCATGGCGGCCGATCATCGGCTCCGAGCATCTCGCCCTCCTCCTTCGCGGCGAGGGGCCGGGCGGCCATCACGTCGGCGACGAGCTGAGCGAGGCCTTCCGGATCGTCCGCGACGAGCTCGGTGTGCGGATGGTCCGGGCCCACGCGATCTTCCACGACAGCCTCGGCGTCTATCGAGAGCGCGACGGGCAGCCGGTCCACGACTTCGAACGGGTCGACGCGGCCCTCGACCGGCTGCTCGAGACCGGGCTCCGGCCCATCGTGGAGCTCTCGTTCATGCCCCACGATCTCGCCTCGGATCCCGAACGGACCGTCTTCGATTACCGCGGGATCATCTCGCCGCCACGCGACCTCGGTCGCTGGTCGGACCTCGTCGCCGGCCTGGTCCGTCACGTCATCGACCGGTTCGGCCGCGACGAGGTCCGGACGTGGGCGTTCGAGGTCTGGAACGAGCCGAACCTGGGGGTCTTCTGGTCGGCCGACGAGGCGGCCTACTTCGAGCTGTACGACGCATCCGTCCGGGCGGTCCGGTCCGTCGACGAGACCCTCCGCGTCGGCGGGCCCGCGACCGCCGCCGTCGGCTGGGTCGACGACATGCTCGCCCACGCCGCCGAGGCGGACGTGCCGATCGACTTCCTCACGACCCACACATACGGTCTCCCGCCGCTCGACCTCCGCCCGATCACCGCCCGGTTCGGGCGGCCCGACCTGCCGCTGTGGTGGACCGAGTGGGGCGTCTCACCGGTCCATGGGGCGCCGATCAACGACAGCGTCTGGGCGGCCCCGCTCGTCTGCCGCGGGATGCGGTCGTCGGCCGGCCGGCTGGAGTCGCTGGCCTACTGGGTCGCCTCCGACCACTTCGTCGAGCTCGGCGAGCCAACGCGGCTCTTCCACGGCGGCTTCGGCCTCCTGACGATCGGCAACCTTCGCAAGCCGCGCTTCTGGGCGATCCGGATCCTCGAGCTGCTCGGCGAACGGGAGCTGGCGACGACGATGGACGGCGACGGCGCCGGAGGGCTCGTCGAGGCGTGGGCGACGAAGGATCCCGACGGTCGCGTCGCGATCGCCCTCTGGAACGGCACGATCGACCAATCGAAGGCCGGCGGCGACCCGCTGCTCGACCGTCATGTCGGCCTCCGCATCGGCGGGCTCGCCGGCGTGACGGCCTGGCGGCTCCGTCATCGGCGGGTGGACGCGGCGCACTCGAACATCGTCGCGGCCGCGGACGGCCGCGACTGGCCGGACGACGAAGGCTGGCGACGGCTTCGAGCGGCCGACCGGCTCGACGAGCTCGAGCCCGACCGGATCGTCCGTCCGAGTGCTGCCGGCGAGGTCGAGCTCGAGTTCGAGCTGCCGATGCCGTCGGTGTCGTTCATCGAGCTCGTTCCCGAACCGTCCGAGGCCGCCCGCCGATCCGCCACCACTTGCTGATCACGTCTGACCGCAGGTTTCTGTCAATTGCGCGCCACACGGTCATGAGCCGGCCGTTTCGTGGTCGTACGCCTCGCCTGCTGATCGTCTGACAGGGAATCTCCCTCGCGCCACGCTCCGGGACAGACCCAGCCACTCCTTCCCTTCCGCCAATGACCGCAAGGCGATCACCTGACAGGAATAGCCGGCGGTCCGCAAGGCACCGCCCCGGTCCGTCGATCGCCCGTTCGGTACCATTGCGGCGGATGTCGACCCCCGCCACCGAGCATGACCCCCGGATCGAGGCGCTGCCCGCGGCCGAGATCCGCCGGCGGTTCCTCGAGTTCTTCGCCGAGCGCGCGCACACGGTCGTGCCCTCGGCCAGCCTCGTCCCGGCCGGCGACGCGACGCTCCTCTTCACGAACTCCGGGATGGTCCAGTTCAAGGAGGTCCTGACCGGCTCGGAGACGCGGAGCTACAAGCGGGCCGTCGACTACCAGCGCGTCCTGCGGGTTGCCGGCAAGCACAACGACTTCGAGGAGGTCGGCCGGACGACGCGCCACAACACGTTCTTCGAGATGCTCGGCAACTGGAGCTTCGGCGACTACTTCAAGCGCGAGGCCATCCACTTCGCCTGGGACTTCCTGACCCGCGACATGGGGATCCCCGGCGAGCGCCTGGCCGCGACGACCTACAAGGACGACGAGGCCGCCCGCCAGGTCTGGCGCGACGAGATCGGCCTGCCGCCCGAGCGGATGGCGATCTGGGGCGACGTCGACGCCGGCGACGACAACAACTTCTGGCGGATGGCCGACACAGGCCCGTGCGGGCCGTGCAGCGAGATCCATTTCGACCGCGGCGTCCATCTGTCCGAGGGTCCCCACTGCATCCCGGACCACTCCGAGAACTGCCCGCGCTGGCTCGAGATCTGGAACCTCGTCTTCATGGAGTTCGACCAGCGGCCTGACGGCCGGGTGCCGCTCCCGTTCACGAGCGTCGACACCGGG
>DASUPH010000159.1:0-2027 GCA_036276275.1 Candidatus Limnocylindrales bacterium | reverse complement strand
GCGGGATGTAGATGTCCTCTTCGATCCTGACCTCGGCGGCCGCGAGCGCGGCGTCGGTGGCGGCCCGGTCGCCCGATTCCCAGTGCCAGATGTGGTTGTTCTGCTTGTCTTCGCCGCGGTCGGGTCGGAGGACCGGAGCGTCGGCTTCGAGCGCCTTGTGCGGGTCGACGATGACCGGCAGCGGCTCGTAGTCCACGGTCACGGCCGCGACGCCGTCGGCGGCGATATAGCGGCTGGTGGCCACGACCGCCGCCACTTCCTGGGCCTGGTACATGACCGTCGTCGTGGGCAGGACCATCTGCTTGTCGCCGGCGAGGGTCGGCATCCAATGCAGGCCGGCCTTCTCGAGGTCGGCGCCGGTGATCACGGCAAGGACGCCGGGGATCTTCAGGGCCTCCGCTGCGTCGATCGACTTGATCGTGGCGTGGGCGTACGGGCTCCGGACGATGTCCATCCAGAGCTGGCCGGGAAGGTTGACGTCCTCGATGTACTCGCCCTCGCCGCGGATCATCCGCGGGTCTTCCTTGCGCTTGACCGAGTGGCCCATCCCGCCGATCGCGGCACTCGTTCGGAGCTCCGTCTGTGCTGTCATGTCGGCGCTCCCCGTCACTTCGTCGCGTCGGCCGAGGCGAGCTCGCCGGCGGCCTGCTGGATGGCCTTGACGATGTTCACGTAGCCGGTACAGCGGCAGAGGTAGCCGCTGATCCCCTCGCGGATCTCGTCCTCGGTGGGATCGGCGTTCTGGCCGAGGAGCCAGGCCGACTGCATGATCATCCCCGGCGTGCAGAAACCGCACTGGAGGCCGTGCTGGTCCCAGAAGGCCTGCTGGAGCGGGTGGAGGGCGGCCCCGTCGGCCATGCCCTCGATGGTCTTGATGTCGGCTCCGTCGGCCTGGACGGCAAGCATCGTGCAGCTCTTGGCGCTCCTGCCGTTGACGTGGATCGTGCAGGCGCCGCAGTTGCTCGTGTCGCAGCCGACGTGGGTGCCGGTCAGCCCGAAGGTCTCGCGGAGCAGATGGACGAGCAGGAGGCGTGGTTCGACGTCCGCCTCGCGGACCGTCCCGTTGACGGTCACGCTCACGTGCTGGGTGGTCATGTCGCTCCCTACCCCTGCGCTCGGCCCAGTGCCGCGCGCAGGGCGCGGATGGTCATCTCGGTCACCATCGCTCGCTTGTACTCGGCCGGACCATGGCTGTCCGTGCCCGGCCGGCTCTGCCGGGACGCGGCCGCCGCGCCCTCCCGGAACATCTCCTCCCCGGGGTGGGCGCCACGGAGGGCATCCTCGGCAATGGTCGCCGCGAACGGCGCGTCGGCAACGGCGGTCAGGCCGATCCCGATCTGGGCGATCCGGCCGTCGTTGCCGAGCGTCATCTGGACCGCCGCCCCGACCGTCGAGAAGTCTCCGGCTCGTCGCTCCAGCTTCTGGTACGCGCTGCCGCTGCGGCCGGCCGGGATCGGGATGCGGATCTCGGTCAGGATCTCCGCCGGCTCGATCGCGGTCTGGAACGTGTCGAGGAAGAAGCCTCGCGCCGGGACGACCCGCTCGCCGTCCGCGCTGCGCAGGACGATCGAGGCGTGGAGGGCCTGGATGACGGCCGGCCAGTCGGCCGCCGGGTCAGCGTGGGCGACGGAGCCCCCGATCGTGCCCCAGTTCCGGATCTGGGGATCGCCGATACCGGCGGCCGCGTCGCGCATGATCGGGAGGGCCGCGTGGAGGTCGGGGTCTTCCAGGATCTGCCGGTGCGTCGCCCGGCCACCGATGCGGAACTCGTCACCGCGGCGACCGATGCCGTCGAGCCCGCCGACATCCTGGAGGTCGACGAGGAGGGCCGGTTGGGCGAGCCGCAGCTTCAGGAGCGGCAGGAGGCTGTAGCCCCCGGAGAGGACCTTGGCCTCTCCTTCATGATCTTTCAGGATCTGGAGCGCCTCGCCCAGATCGACGGGCCGGACGTACTCGAACGCAGCTGGGATCATCGCTCGATCGATCCTCCTCAAGCCCTCCGAGCGGAGGGTGCACGAACCGTCATA
>DASUPH010000158.1:0-2421 GCA_036276275.1 Candidatus Limnocylindrales bacterium | reverse complement strand
CGCCTGCGTGGCGGACTGGATGTCGCCCGGCGGTCCCGACGTGCTGCCGTTCGCGAAGACGGTCGACGGCCACGGCCTTACCTCCACCGACGCGATCGAATCGGCTGCGGACGCCGGCGACCTCGTCCTCATCAACCTCGGCCCGAACGCGGTGATCGTCGGCTCGATCAGCGGCGCCGGCTGACCCCACTGATCCCAGAAAGGAGACGTCCGTGACCTCGTTCCGGAAGACCGCCCTCGCCGGCGGCATCCTCTATCTGCTGACCTTCCTCGGGTCGATCCCGGCCGCGATCCTCGTCGGCCCGGTCCTCGACAACCCGAACTACATCACGAGCGCCGGCGCCGACCAGCAGGTCGCCTTCGGGCTCATCCTCGAGCTCGTCAACGTCATCTCGTGCTTCGGTTGCGCGGTCGCCCTGTTCTCGGTCGTCCGACGCGAGCACGAAGGGCTGGCAATCGGCTACCTCGCGACCCGGATGTTCGAGGCCGCCACGATCACGATCGGCATCGTCAGCCTGCTCGCCGTCGTCTCGCTCCGTCAGCAGGGCGCGGCGGCCGGCGACGCCGAGTCCCTCGTTCCGACCGGTCATGCGCTCGTCGCGATCCGGACCGCGGCGATGACCATCGGCCCGAACATGGCCGCGTTCAACGCGCTGATGCTCGGCACCGCGCTCTATCGGGCGCGGCTCGTCCCTCGGTGGATCCCGGCCCTCGGGATCGTCGGGGCCCCGCTCCTCATCGCCTTCGTGATCGGCACGATCCTCGGCGTCACCGGGCAGGGGACGCTGTTCCAGGGCATCGCCGTCCTGCCGTTCTTCGTCTGGGAGCTCGTCCTCGGCCTCTGGCTGACGTTCAAGGGCTTCAACGAGTCGGCGCCGATCGCGGTCGCGGAGCGCGCTCGCCTGACGCCGGCGGCAGCCCTCGCGGGCACTGCAGGTGCGGCATGACCGCCGTGAAGCGACAGGAGGTCCGGCCCATGCCGCGGTTCTTCCTGCGCACCTTCTGGACCCTGCATCGCATGCTGTACCGCGCCACCGGGGGCCGGATCGGCCTCCAGCGCCCCGAGCGCGGCGCGAAGTTCGGAATGCTCCGGCTCCACACCGTGGGCCGGCGATCCGGCCGGGAGCGGATCACGATGGTCGGCTACTTCGAGGACGGATCGAATCTCGTCACCCTCGCGATGAACGGCTGGGGCAAGGCCGAGCCGGCCTGGTGGCTGAACCTCCAGGCCGACCCGGCGGCGACGGTCGACCTCTCCGACGGCACCCGCAAGATCCGCGCCCGATCGGCGTCCGGCGCCGAGCGGGACCGCCTCTGGGCGACGTTCCGCGACTATCCCGGCTGGGGCTCCGATCTCGGCGCCCTATCGGCACATCGACCCGCCGAGACGGCGATCGTCGTCCTCGAGCCGAAGGCTGGGCAGGACCGATGAGCGGCACGACGACGGTTGACGCGGGCGGCGCGCAGCGCGCCGCCCAACCGGGGGTGGAAGAGGGGAAGCGCCGCCTGCTGCGGTGGCGACACCTCTGGCTCGTCCCCGGCCTTGCGATCGCGATCTTCGCGAATGCGCTGGGGAACGCCAACGGCGTCGGGATCCTGATGCTCATCGCCTTCGGAATCGCACCCGATCTCCCTCGGCTGTTCGGCTCCCGCGGCAGGCCGTCGCACAACCTCCTGCATCAGCCGGCGGCGCCGCTGATGGCGGTCGCTCTGGCGGCGACGGGCGTCGTGCCGGTCGTCTGGCTCGTCGGCTCGCTCGTGTGGCTTGGCCACATCGTGGCAGGCCGTGCCGTCGGGGACGTGCCACAAGGGGGAGGGCACGGGTCGAATGCCTGAGACGATCGACCTCCTCATCCGCGGGGTGGTGATGGGCGTCACCGGCTCGGCCCTGATGGATGCCTGGAGCGCCGTCCTGCGACGGCGCTTCGGCATCCCGACGCTCGACTACCGCCTCCTCGGCCGCTGGATCGGCCACTTCCCGAAGGGCCGCTTCGTCCACGAACGGATCGCCGCGGCCGAGCCCGTCGCCGGCGAGCGCGCCATCGGCTGGCTCGCCCACTACGCGATCGGTGTGACGTTCGCGTTCCTGCTGCTCGCGATCTGGGGCTCCGCGTGGCTCGACTCACCGTTCATCTGGCCCGCCCTGGCAGTCGGGATCGCCACCGTCGTCGCCCCGTGGTTCGTGATGCAGCCTGCGATGGGCGTCGGCGTCGCAGGCTCCAAGTCGACTGACCCCGCGGCCACGCGGCTGCGGAACCTGGGCACGCACACGGTCTATGGCGTAGGCCTCTACGTCGCGGCGGCGTTGATGTCCGTCCTCGCGGGCTAGCGCCTGTTCGGTCATCAGCGCCGCCGCTTCACGAATCCAGGATCGTCTTCCACTCCCGGAGCCGGGCGGCGAGGAGCCCCGCGCGCAACGTC
>DASUPH010000157.1:0-2394 GCA_036276275.1 Candidatus Limnocylindrales bacterium | reverse complement strand
CCCCCCTCCCTCGCCCGACGCTGTAGACGCCGGCGGCGCGCTACCGCCCGCCCTACGCCGCGAGGGCGCCGGTCTCGCGGCCCCTACGCGATCAGCGGGATGATGAGGATGGCGACGATGTTGGCGACCTTGATCATCGGGTTGATGGCGGGGCCGGCGGTGTCCTTGAACGGGTCGCCGACGGTGTCGCCGGTGACCGAGGCCGCGTGGGCCTCGGACCCCTTGCCGCCGAAGGCGCCGTCCTCGATGAGCTTCTTCGCGTTGTCCCACGCGCCGCCGCCCGAGGTCATCGAGATGGCGACGAAGACCCCGACCACGATGACGCCGATGAGCAGGCCGCCGAGCGCCTTGACGCTGAGCAGGCCGATGACGAACGGCATTACGATCGGAATCAGCGAGGGGACGATCATCTCGCGCTGGGCCGAGCGGGTCACGATGTCCACGCAGGTGGCGTAGTCGGGCCGCTCGGTGCCCTCCATGATCCCCGGCTTCTCGCGGAACTGACGGCGGACCTCCTCGACGACCGCCCCACCGGCGCGGCCGACGGCCTCCATCGAGAGCGCGACGAAGAGGTAGACCATGAGGCCCCCGACGAGCAGCCCGATGAGGACCTCAGGATCGGCGATCTGGAAGCTGAAGACCTTCTTCGCCTCGGCCCCGAGCTCGAGCTCGAAGGCGTTGAAGAGGACGAGCGCGGCGAGCGCCGCCGAGCCGATCGCGTAGCCCTTGGTGACCGCCTTGGTCGTGTTGCCGACCGCGTCGAGCCGATCGGTCGCGTTGCGGACGTCCTCAGGCAGATCGGCCATCTCGGCGATGCCACCGGCGTTGTCGGTCACCGGGCCGAAGGCGTCGAGCGCGACGATCAGGCCGGTCAGCGAGAGCTGGGCCATCACCGCGACGCCGATGCCGTAGACCCCGGCCAGCTCGTTGGCGGCGAGGATGCCCAGCGCGAGGACGATGGCCGGCGCCGCCGTCGACCGGTAGCCCGAGGCGAGTCCCTGAATGATGTTCGTCGCGTGCCCGGTCTCCGAGGCCTTCGCGGTCTTCTTGACCGGGTTGAAGCGCGTCGAGGTGTAGTAGTCGGTGATGACGAACAAGCACGCGGTCACGCCGATCCCGATCAGCGCGCAGAGGTAGAGGTGGCCGACGGTCGGGATGTCGCCCGGCGCGCCGGCGCCGCGCAGGGAGAGATCGTTCATCAGCCATCTGGTGACCGGGTAGAAGGCGGCCGCGGCGATCACCCCGGAGACGATCAGGCCCTGGTAAAGCGCCCGCTCCACGTTCCCCGACCGCGAGCGCACCGCGAACGTTCCGATGATCGAGGCGATGATGGAGACGGCGCCGAGGACCAGCGGATAGAGGGCGACGCTGGTCGCGTCGTCGGGCGAGAAGGTCAGGACGCCGAGGAGCATCACGGCGACGGCGGTGACCGCGTAGGTCTCGAAGAGGTCGGCGGCCATGCCCGCGCAGTCGCCCACGTTGTCGCCGACGTTGTCGGCGATCACCGCGGGATTGCGCGGATCGTCCTCGGGGATACCGGCCTCGATCTTGCCGACGAGGTCGGCGCCGACGTCGGCGCCCTTGGTGAAGATGCCGCCGCCCAAGCGCGCGAAGACCGAGATCAGCGAGCCGCCGAAGCCCAGGCCGATGAGCGCGTCGACCGCGTTCTTCTGGCTGTAGTCGAAGAAGTAGGTGAGGACGCCGTAGTAGCCGGCGACGCCGAGCAGGCCGAGGCCGACGACGAGCAGGCCGGTGACCGCGCCGGACCGGAAGGCGACCTGGAGCGCCGGAGCGACGCCGCCGCGGGCCGACTCGGCCACGCGCGCGTTGGCCCGGACCGAGACGTTCATCCCGATGTAGCCCGCGGACGCCGACAGCAGGCCGCCGACCAGGAAGCCGACCGCGACCGAGAAGTCCTGGATGAAGATCAGGGCGACGAAGAGGACGGCGCCGACGATGGCGATGGTCCGGTACTGACGGTTCAGGTAGGCCCTGGCGCCCTCTTGGACGGCGCCCGAGATGGTCCGCATCTGCTCGTTGCCGGGCGACAGGGCCAGCAGCCGGCGTGAGGTCACGACGCCGTAGACCACCGCCGCCGCTGCGCAGACGAGCGCGACGAGGATCCCGTGGTCGGTCACGAAATTGCTCAAGGGACGTTTCCTCCGAAGATCACGAACGCCCGCCGGGAGGGCGGGCGGATGGGGTCGCGGGAGCGCAAGGGGGCGGCCTCCGCCGGGAACGCGGGCGGGAGTCTAGCGTCCGGCCCCGCAGAGCGGCGTCCGGCGGGTCAGGGGCCGGCGGCGGGCGGTCCTCCGGCCGGCGGTTCTCCGGCGAGCGGAGGAGCGCTACTGCCCCGGCACCCAGAGGCGGCCGCTGCGCTGGGCGGGGCCGCCT
>DASUPH010000156.1:0-3963 GCA_036276275.1 Candidatus Limnocylindrales bacterium | reverse complement strand
GGGGGCGACGTTCGTGGTCGAACTCGACCAAGCCGATCCGGACGTGGTCCGACTCCGGCGGGTCCGGTCGTCGTACGCCGGTGCCCTGAAAGGCCTGTACGAGCCGACCGGTGACTACCTCGAAGGAGAGCGATCCGGCTGGGATCCCAGGTGACGCCAGTCGCGCTCCGCGCGGCGATCCCGGCCGGTGCAATCGTCCTTCTCGATACGTCCGCCGTCCTCGCCTATCTCTCGGGCGCCGAGCCCGCGAGCGCCGCGGCCACGTCCATCATTGACGGCTTCGTTGCGAGTGGCCGGAACCAGGCAATCCTGTCGGCCATCACGGTGACGGAGTCGCTCGTCCGACCGATGCGAGCGGCCTCGTCGACGGCGATCGGGCTGGTCGACGACTTCCTGCTCCACTTCCCGAACGTGCGGGTCGACCCCGTGACGGTGGCGGTCACCCGAGAGGCCGCTCGGATCCGGGCGGCCACGGCAGCGCCGGCTCCGGACGCCCTGATCCTCGCCACAGCGGTCGTCGCGTCGGCTTCGATCGTCGTCGGCAGCGATGCCTCCTGGCCGCGTCTTGCGAAGAGGGCGAAGCTCGAGGCCCGAATCGTGGTGATCGCGTAGGCGAATCACTTGACCCCATCCGCAGCATCTGTGGGTATGGCGTCGTTGATCGGCCAGATCGAGGACCCGCTCGCCGGAGCGGTGGCGTTGGCCGTCGCCGGCGACGAGGCGGCGTTCGCCCGGATCATCCGCGCCCATCACGACGACATGACCCGGGTCTGCTTCCTGATCTGCTCGGATCTTGACCTGGCCGACGAGGCGGTCCAGGGCGCCTGGCTGATCGCCTGGCGCAAGCTGAAGGGCCTCCGGGATCCGGCCCGGCTGCGGCCGTGGCTCGTCTCCGTCGCGGCCAACGAGGCCCGCCAGCTTCTTCGCAGGCAGCGCCGCACGCCGGTTGTCGAGATCGCCGTGATGGACGCCGTTGCCGCCGGCCCGGATCCGGCCGGCCGGACCGACGACCTGGACCTCGCCAACGCCCTGGCCCGGCTCGACCCGGACGACCGCGCGCTCCTGGCACTTCGCTACGTCGCCGGGTTCGACTCGACCGAGCTCGGCCGAGCGACCGGCCGCTCGCCTTCGGGCACGCGAGCCCGGCTGGCACGCCTCCTCGATCGACTTCGGAAGGACCTCGGCGATGACTGACGAATTCGACTTCGAGGCGGGGCTGGAGCAGCGCCTCCGGGCGCGCGCGGCCCTCGCGAACCGACCATTCGATGCGGCGACGATCGCTCACACGGTCGTGGCCGCCGAAGTCCGCCGACCCAGGATCGGCGGGCTCGCCTGGCCGGTCGCGCGTCCTGCGTTCGCCGTGTTGATCCTCGCCGTGCTCCTGGCGATCGCGCTCCTGGGCGTGGCCCTGGTCGGCGCGTTGCGCGACGCGTCGCCCCCGATCCCGCCGTTGCCGGCGAACGGGTGGATTGCCGTCTCGGCGAACCCGAACGACATCGGCGGTGGCGAGGCGGGCGACATCTACCGCATCGAAGCCAGCGCGCCCGCGCGGCGGATCATCGGCTCCGCCGGCGACGGCGTCGCCCAGGCGTGCCCGAGGTTCTCGCCGGACGGTCGGCGCCTTGCCTACGGCGAAGCCCGCGCCTCCGACCAGCCCGCCGGCCAGCGCGGCAACTGGCCGGTGCCGGATCGGGCCATCGTGGTGGTCGGCGTGAACGACCGTGGCGAGGTCTCGGCGCCACTCATGCGGAAGGTCGTCTCGCCGGACGCGGGTGAGATCGTCTGCCCTGAGTGGTCACCCGACAGCACGACACTCGCCGTCCGCGACGCGGGTCAGGTCTCGATCACGGACGCCGCGTCCGGTGCGACCACGGTGATCTCGGCGGTGGAGGGCCCGCGGCCGCAGAACGAGTTCGAATGGTCACGCGACGGGCGTCGGATCGCGGTGGCCGAAGGCAGCCAGATCCGGATCATCAGAACGGCCGACCGCACCTCAGAGGTGTTCCGCGTGCTTGGAGGGGTCCCCGACTCCCTGGCCTGGACGGCAGGGGACCGCCAGATCGTCTATCTCGCGACCGATAGCTCGGGCGAGACGTCGGCCGCCCGACTGCTCGATCTGGCCTCGAGGCAGGACACGCAGCTCACGGTCGATCCCACGGATCCGGAGCTCGTGCTCGGCGTCAGCAACGCCGTCGTGTCCCCGGACGGGACCCGGATGGCCTATTTCGCCGGAGTCAGCCGATGCACGACCGACGGCTGCAGTGGCGTCTCGGCACGCGTCCTGGCGACGGACATCGATGGCTCGCACGCTGTCGAAGTCCTGGTCCCACTCGATTTCGGGGCGGCAGGCCTCCAATGGTCGCCGGATGGCACCCGCCTGCTCATGGGTTCGATCGAAGGGGTGGTGTCGGTGGCGGTGGTCCCCGGGTCGCCCTCGGTCGTCCACTCCCGTGGGGAGCTCAACCTCGAGTGGTCCGGGTCGCAGGTCACCTGGCAACCGGTGTTCGAGTGACAGGGGCGTCGGGCGACGACGAGATCCCAATCGATCCGCCCGTCACGATCGACCGCGCGGGCTCATTCGTCAGACCGGTCAGAGGGTCGGCGACCCAGGAGGCCAATCAACCTGGCCTTGAAGGTCGTGCGCTGCTTCTGCTCAGGGACCTGGGAGCCCGCGGGTAGGGTCTGTTCCGGCACCGCGGGCGCCTGATACGCGGGCGCCTGATACGCGGACGCCCGAGGGGCGGGTGGACCAGGGGCGGGTGCCGGCGGGATCGCGCGCCTCCGGACCATTTCCTGGGCGAGCGGGTCACCTTTACTGGTGCGGCTGTCGACGAAGAGCCTCTCCGCCATCGCCGGGTCGACGGCGGCCGCGAACTCTTGTGGCGCGGCCAGAGCATTCGGCACGTCCGCCGATTCCGGTGACTCGGTGACGGCCGGGGTCCTCGTGAGGATGTCGATCGCGACCCCGAGTGGAATGGCAAGAACGGCGAGGCCAAGGGCCGATCCGCGTGGGCCGGAGCCGACGTCGACGATCGCGACGAAGAAGAGGGACGCGAGCATCGCGGCGAGGTATCCGGCGAGAAGCAGATGAGCCGTCCGGACGAGCCGGATGTTCGAAGGCGAGGTGATCCCGGGCGGGAGGGTGATCTTGACAGTCCACGCGGCGCGAGCGTACCGGTCCCAGGCGTTCCATCTCCAGACGCCGAGCGCTCGGACGATCCAGGCGGCCAGAAGGATCGCGGCACAGCCGAGAACTGCCGTTCCCGTCTCTTCCTTGACTGAAATGGCGACCGCGACCGCGAATACCAGGCCCAGGCTCGCGATCATCGTGACGAAGGCCGCGGTGCCCACCAGGACGTTTCTCGGGACGATCCGCGTCAACCAAGCGCCTCGTCCGAACGCGAGGAGGGCGATGAAGCCGAGGATCAAGCCGAGGCCCGCCGCGGCAATGACGCGCTCGATCAGCCCACCCGCGTTCTGACTGAAGAAGTTGAAGAATGCGACCAGGACGAGCCCGTAGCCGACGTACCAGGCGACAAACCCGAACAAGAGATTCGGCAAGCGCTGCGGCGGTCGGTCCGCCCCCGGCGGAGGCAGGAGCTCGGTGATCCGCCATCGCGGGACGAGCAGCGCGAGGCCCACAAGCCCGAGCGTAACCGCCAGGGCAACCTCTCCGACGGCGTCGGCCAGGCCGACGATCCGGGTGGCGTCGGGTTGTGTAGCGAGCTCCCGGACGGACTGGATGAAGTCCCCGCGTGGCTCCGAACCGGGGAGGAACGTGATCCCGCGTGCGACCATCGCGCCGATGTCCGGGACGAGTTTGGAGCCGAGGGCGAATGTCCCGATGATCGCAAACACGCCCGCGATCGCACACAAACGCTGCCAGACGGCGAGAAGCGCAACACGGCGTTCATGGCCCGCGGCGCCGTCATCGTCTTCTTGATGACCGGGGAAGAGGGAGCG
>DASUPH010000155.1:0-3467 GCA_036276275.1 Candidatus Limnocylindrales bacterium | reverse complement strand
GCAGGCGGTGAGGAGCGGAACCATGAGAGTTGCGAATAGAAGTCTCGTCAACACAGGACGAGAGCCTACGGCCCTGACGGATTCACACCCGAGTCGCTCAGCGTGATGTCGCCCCTTCGGCGACCACGGTTCTGGCGACTCGTCTGGCAAGCGCCATGATCGTGATCATCGGGTTGACGCCGATCGCCGTCGGGAACAGCGAGCCGTCACCGACGTAGAGGCCGCCGACGACGCCGCTCCCGGAACGCGCTCCAGCCCGCACGCGACCCTGCGGATCGCAGGCGTGATCGGACGCGCGTGCTCCCATTCGCGTGCTGCCCATCTGGTGGGCCGAGAACACCGACCCCCGGTTCGGGCCAAAGTCGAAACTGCGAAGAGCATCCTCGAACGCCCCGAACGAGCGCTCCTCCTGGCCGGGCGCGAAGCCGTCCCGGCCGTGCCATCGCGGCGGCGTCCCGGCGGCGAGCATCGACCGCGCGCCGGCCGCCCGGAGCAGGCCGGCCATCGACACGAGGGCGTGGCGCAGCGTGGCGACCCCGGTCGCGTCGAGCTTGTAGTCGATCCGGGCGCCGCCCGCCTTCGTCGGCCGAACACGGCCCTCGCCACCGTCGCGGGTCACGGCGATGAGCGGCGACACGTGGCGAATCCGACGGAGCAGGTCGCCATGGGCATCCGTGCCCTCCCATGGCAGGGCCAGCGCGATCAGCCCGGGATGACCCGGCGCCGACTCGATCGCGTAGGCGTTCCGGCCCCGCTCGCCGACGCCGAACTGGAGCGATCGCGCCGCCTGCATCGTTCCGAGCCACATGTCGATGGGGTCGTCGAACAGGCCGGCGACGACGGGCACGGGATGGAGACGGAGGTGACGCCCGATGGCGGGATGCTCGAGGCCCGATGCCAGCAGCACCGCCGGAGTTCGCAGCGCGCCCGCGGCGACAACGACCTGCGGCGCTCGGACGAGGATCGGCCGCCCGTCGACGACCGCCTCGACCCCCACCGCCCGGCTCGCCTCGATCAGGACTCGGGTGACCCGAGCCCGCTCCACGATCCGGGCGCCGCCCGCGTGCGCGGCCGCGAGGTGGACCCGGATCCCGGACTGCTTGGTCCCGCGGGGGCAGCCGAACGGGCAACTGCCGCAGTCGCCGCAGTCGGTCGCGTTGCGCCGCGTGGGCGCTGCCTCCCAGCCGAGGGCGGCGGCACCGCGGAGGATCACCTGGTCCTTCGCCGGGATGACCGTCGCAGGCGCAACGCCGAGCTCAACCTCGATCGCGACGACGTCGGCGTCGAACTCCGCTCCGTCGATGCCGTCGATCCCGTGCTTGCCCGCCCACTCGGCCCGAACGTCCGCCGGCGCGGGAATGCTCGTCATCCAGTTCACGACCGTCCCGCCGCCGACCGCCGTGCCTGCGAGCATCGTCACCGACCCATCCCAGGTCGTCAGCAATCCGTGATCGAGGTACAGCCGGGAGAACGCGTCGAGCTCGTCGGTCGGCAGCGTGGCCTCGTCGACGAACGGGCCGGCCTCGAGGACAACGACCGATCGGCCGGCCTGCGTCAGCTCCGCGGCGACAACCCCGCCGCCTGCCCCCGACCCGACGATGACGACGTCCGCATCGAGGGTCGCCGCCTCGTCGCCGATCTCGACCGCGAAGGGTCGGATGCTCGTCGGCGACGTCGTCACGGGCGGCCGCTCCGGTCGATAGCCGATCGCCGCGAGGAGCGGGTTGACGCCTCCGGCCTGGCCGGGATCGGCATACGCGAGGAACGTCAGGAGCTTCCGGAAGGCCTGGAAGGCCGACCGACGAAGGGCAAGCCGCGAGTTCGCCCAGCCGAGAAGGTACCGCTCGCGGTCCGCCGGCGACCGGTCGCGGAACGCCGTCGGCCGGCCGGTCAGGACGAGATTGACGACCCGCGACTGGATCAGGCGGAGGACCAGACGGAGCTGGCGGAGCTGAGCCGGGTCCGCGGCCAGGGTGAGCCCCTCGGCCGCCAGTCCGGCGCGCCGGACCGAGCCGCCACGGACGAACGTCTCGGCCAGCTGGGCGAGGGTCGCGAGCTCGTCGTCGGACCAGCCCGAAGGCGGTCCCGCTGGGACGCCCGACATCAGCGGTTCGGCCGCTCCCAGCCCTGGGCCGGCCAGGGCTCGCAGCGGAGTGGCTTATCAGAGCGATAGCCGAGGGCGTATTCGGCCTGGATGACCGTGTGGAGCTGGCTCGTGCCCTCGTAGATGACCGCCGCCTTCGAATTCCGCAGGTACCGCTCGACCGGGAACTCGTTCGAGTAGCCGTTCGCGCCGTGGACCTGGATCGCGTCCAGCGCCGACTGGACCGCGTGCTCGGTCGCGTGCCACTTTGCGAGCGACGTCTCGCGGGTGTTGCGCAGCCCCTGGTTCTTGAGCCAGCCGGCCCGCCAGACGAGCAGCCGGCCCATCTCGGTCCCGGCGGCCATCTTCGCGAGCATCTGCTGGACGAGCTGGTGACGACCGATCTCCTGGCCGAACGTCTCGCGCTCGTGGGCGTACTTGAGCGAGGCGTCGAGGCAGGCCTGGGCCAGCCCGACCGCACCCGCGGCGACGGTGTAGCGGCCCTGGTCGATCGCACTCATCGCGATCAGGAACCCTTCGCCCTCCTCGCCGATCCGGTGCTCGGCCGGGACGACGACGTCGTCGAGGTTGATCAGCCCCGTGTTGCCGGCCCGGATCCCGAGCTTGCCGTGGAGGGAGCCCGTCGTCAGGCCCTTCATCCCACGCTCCAGCAGGAACGCGGTCACACCGCGCCAGCCCTTCGACCGATCGATCGAGGCGAAGACGAGGAAGTGGTCGGCTACGTCGGCCAGGCTGATCCAGATCTTCTGGCCGTTGAGGCGATAGGAATCGCCGTCGCGCCGGGCGGTCGAGGCGAGATTGGCGGCGTCCGTCCCGACGCCGGGCTCGGTCAGACCGAACGTCGCCAGCTTCTCGCCCTTCGCCTGGGGCACCAGCCAGCGCTGCCGCTGCTCCTCGGTCGCCCATTGGAGGAGGGCCAGCGAGTTGAGCCCCACATGGACGCTCTGGACGACCCGGAACGCCGTGTCCGCCCGTTCCAGCTCCTCGCACAGGATCGCGAAGCTGACGTAATCCATGCCGGAGCCGCCATATCGCTCCGGGATCGGCGCGCCGAGGAAGCCTTGCTCGGCCATCTTCGCGAACACCTCGCGATGGACCTCGCCCTTCTCGTCCCAGTCGCGGATGTGCGGCAGGATCTCGGCCTCGGCGAAGGCGCGGGCGGCCTGCTGGACGAGACGGTTCTCGTCGGTGAGCGCGAAATCGACCATGTGCGAATGCTACCGGCCCGAGCCTGCCGCGGCGGCGGCCAACCCTATACTCGGCCCATGGACGAGCCCGCCACCTCGGTCGCCGATCTCGCCGCCCAGGCGACCCACCTGTCACCGGTCCTCGGCCGCTACTTCGAGCGCAGCTGGAGCCACGG
>DASUPH010000154.1:0-8469 GCA_036276275.1 Candidatus Limnocylindrales bacterium | reverse complement strand
CACCCTAGTGACGGCCGCTTCGCGTGGACTTATCCGGCGATCGCCTCGAGGCTGGCGAGATCCGCCGCATCGAGCATCGCGTCGTCGGCCATGACCGGAACGGACTCGCGGAGGAGCAGCTCGTGGGTCAGGGGCGACGCGGATGGATCGGCCAGCAGGTCGAAATCGAGCTGGTCGCCGGCGAGCGTCCGCTGGAGGGCGAGAAAGGACCGACGATGGAACGGCGTCAGGCCCAGCCGCCGGATCGCGTCCCGGTGGTCGCGGGTGGCATAGCCCTGGTTGTGCTCCCAGCCGTAGCCCGGATAGCGCGCTGCGAGCTGCGTCATCATCCGGTCCCGGACCACCTTGGCGACGACCGATGCGCAGGCGATCGAATACACCCGCGCATCGCCGTCGACGACGTTGGAGTACGGCCCCACCTGCGCCTCGAACCCGGCGATCCGGTTGCCGTCGACAAGGACGTGCTCGTGCCATCCCACCCGCGCGATCGCCCGCCGCATCGCGAGGTGCGTGGCGTGGTAGATGTTCAGCTGGTCGATCTCGCGGACCGACGCCGCGCCGACGCCGACCGCAGCGGCCCGTGACCGGATGATGGGCGCCAACCGCTCCCGCTGGGCCATCGACAGCGTCTTCGAATCCCGGACACCGGCGATCCGGTGACAGCCCGGCCGCATGATCACGGCAGCCGCGACGACGGCGCCGCAGGTGGGCGCCACGCCGACCTCGTCGACACCCGCGACGAGCGTCAGTCCCTCGTTCCACAGGCGGCGCTCGTGGCGGAGGGTCGGGACGATGACGGTCATCGGGCCTCAGGGTAGCCGGTCGGGATCCGGGCCGCTCCAGGCCCGGGGTTCGGCGGACATCCAACGACCCCGGACGATGCCGGGGTCGACGGGTGGCGCTGGCGCAGGCCGAAGGGTTAGCGGTTGGTCCGCCGCTCGCGAAGCGTTGCGGCCTTGCCGACCCGCTTGCGAAGGAAATAGAGCTGGGCCCGCCGGACCTGGCCGTGGCGGACGACCTCGATCTTCTCGATCCGGGGGCTGTGGATCTTGAAGGTCCGCTCCACGCCGACGCCGCTGGCGATCCGCCGGACGGTGATCGAGCGGGTGATCCCGCCACCACGGAGGCGCATCACGATGCCTTCGAAGACCTGGATCCGCTCCCGATTGCCCTCGACGACCTTGGCCGAGACCTTGACCGTGTCGCCCGAGGCGAGCTCGGGCAGGTCGGTGCGGAGCTGATCGGAGACGATCTCGTCGAGGATGTTCACGTGGGGTCTGGTCCTTGGTCGATCATCGGCAGCGTCAAGCTGCGGGTGGGCTCAGGAAGGGCGATCCGAACGGATCGGCCGGCGGCGGAGTATAGCATGGTGACCGCGCGCGCCGGGTTCGCGACCAGGAGGAGACCGCCCTCGCGGACGGTTCGGGTCCGGACGACTGGCGCCGCGGTCACTCCCCGTCCTCGGGCTCGGGCGGGAGCAGGTCCGGCCGGCGCTCGGTGGTCCGCACCCGGGCCTGGGCCGCGCGCCAGCGGGCGACCGCGCCGTGATCGCCCGATGTCAGGATCGGCGGCACGTCCATGCCCCGGAACGTCGGCGGCCGGGTGTATTGCGGGTACTCGAGGAGCCCGGCCGCGAACGACTCCTCGGTCGTGGACGCGTCGTCGATCGCACCGGGCAGGAGCCGGATCACGGCGTCGATGACGACGAGCGCCGGCAGCTCGCCGCCGGTCAGGACGTAGTCCCCGATCGACAGCTCGAGATCCACGAGCGAACGGACCCGCTCATCGACGCCCTCGTAGCGGGCGCAAACGAGCACGAGGTGGCTTCGGCCGGCGAGGTCCTGAGCGCGGGCCTGGTCGAAGCGCTCACCCGCGGGATCGAGCAGGACGACGAGCGATTCAGGGCGTCGAACCGCGTCGAGACCGGCCGCGATCGGCTCCGGTCGCATGACCATCCCCGCTCCCCCGCCGTAGGGCGCGTCGTCGACGCTCCGGTGGCGACCCAGGCCCCATTGCCGCAGGTCGTGCGTCCGGATCGTGGCGATCCCGCGCTCCTGGATCCGGCCGGGAATGCTCGCGGCGAGCGGCGCGGAGACCATCTCGGGGAAGAGGGTCAGAACATCGATCTCGAGGGTCATGATCCGGGCTCGGGTGCGGCGTCCGGGGCGTCCCCCGCCGGCGCGTCACTGGCCTCGCCTTTCGGCCGGCGCGGACCGGCCCGCCGTCGCGGTGCCCGTCGGCGCTCGGGATCGTCGGCCGCCCGGCGACGCTTCGGCAAGGTGAGATCGAGAGCGGCGACGTCGACGACGATCTCGCCGCGCTTCGGGGCGAAGATCCGGACGAAGTCGCGGACGCCCGGCACGTCGAACTCGCCGTACGGCCCGCCGTCGACGATGTAGATCTCGGCGCCGCCGGAGCGGTAGACGTCGCGGACCGTCCCGAGGACGGTTCCGTCCGTGGCGGTCACGGTCGCTCCCACGACCTCGTGCCAGAAATACGCCCCCCGCGGCAGGGCTGCGTCCGGCCCGGCCGCGATCTCGAGATAGGCGCCCATGAGCGCCTCGGCTTCCGATCGGTTGCGGACCTCGGCAAACGAGAGACGCCAGCCGGGCCCGTCCGCGATGGGCGACGACCAGGTCACCGTCAGAGATGCGGGATCGCCTTCGCGGTAGAGGACGGTCCCCGGCGCGTACCGACCCTCCGGGCGATCGGTCAGGATCTCCACCCGGACGGCCCCGCCCAGCCCGTGGACGCCTCGGACGAGCGCGACGACCAAGCGCTCGCTCGAGCGCGCGCCGGGCTCCGCCACTGCCTCTCTCAGAGAATCTCGAGCGAGATCGGCTCGCCCTCGCGGGCGGCCGTGACCTTGAGCAGGGTCCGGAGCGCCTTCGCGACGCTGCCGTTCCGACCGATCACCTTGCCCATGTCGTCCTCGGCGACGTGGAGCTCGATAACGGTTCCACCCTGGTCGCGGACGACCTCGACCTTGACGGCGTCGGGATCGTCGACGAGGGACTTGGCGACGTACTCGACGAGTTCGGCTGCTGCCATCGGTCAGGCTCCTACTTGGTGGCGGCGGGCAGGATGCCCGCGTTGCGGAGGAGTCGGACGACCGTGTCCGACGGCTGGGCGCCCTTGGCGAGCCAGGCCTTCGCCTTGTCGGCGTCGATGCTGAGCTCGATCGGGTCGGTCCGCGGGTTGTAGTGACCGATCGTCTCGATCGCCCGGCTGTCCCGGGCAGACCGCGAGTCGGCCACGACGACGCGGTAGGTCGGCTGCTTCGTCGCGCCCACGCGCGTCAGCCTGATTCGTACTGCCATCTGGGTCTGGTTCCTCCTGGTCTGCCTGCTGTCGGCCGCTGGGGACGACCGATCCGTTTGCGTCGTTGTCGACTGCCCGGCCCTAGCGCAGGGTCAGGCCCCCGTCGCCGCGATCGAGGCCGCCGTCCTTGCGGAGTGCCGAAATCAGGGCGTCGAGGTGCTCGAAATAGGGCTTGATGTCGGTCTGGTAGCTGGTCCACGCCTCCGGGGCCGTCTGCTGGATGATCGGCTCGATCAGCCCCCGGATCGCATTCACGTCGAGGAACGCGAGGGCCATGTTCTCCTCGCCGACCCGGGTCACGAGCTTCTTGAAGCGATCGTCGCTCGCGAGGTTGGATCCCGGCTTCGCGTCGAGGACGGCCGCGACGAAGTCCCGGCCGTAGCCGAGGACCGCGACATCGTTCGTGACGGCGAAGGCGAACTCGGCCTTGTAGCCCGGCGGGAGGCTGCCCGGCGTCATCCCGGGTGCCGCGCTGAAGTCGAGGATCGAGATCTTCGTGCCGTTGTGGTCCTCGTCACGGACGTTGACACCGGCGCTGGCGCCGGCGAGCGTCAGGTACGCCCGCAGGGTCGTGAAGAGATGGTCGGCGGCCGCCTTGTCGCGCGGCTGGATGACGAGGCCGCCACCGATGACGCCGTCTGCACCGGGCGTCACGAGGAACGCGGTGTCGCCCCACCAGCCGACGACCGCGCTGAACCCACCGAGGAGGTTCAGAGCCTGGTCGAACGCCTGGAACGCGGCCTTTGTCTCAGGCAGCGCCCGGAACCTGGACAGGACCGCCGTGAGCCCCTGCCCGACGTCATGCCACTCGGTAAAGAGGAGCGAGTTGGCCGGGGCATGGTCCAGCAGGGTGCTCTTGTGGTTCGTCGCGTCGAAGCCGATCGCGAAGGACGGATAGACGGTCGTCGAGACGAACTCGTCGCTCTCGAAGCGGGCCGTCGTGAGCTGCCAGGCCGGGATCATCGCGAGGACCGTCTCGTCGAGCTGCGTTCCCGAGAGGACTCCGGGTGAGGCGCGCTCGACCACCTTCGTGACGGCGTCGACGTAGGGCCGGATCCTGATGACGCTCAGGACGACGTAGTCCTTGTCCACCTGGGCGTAGGCCGCCTTGAAATCGGCGTCGTTGCCGAGCGAGCCCTGGCCCTTGCTGTCGATGGCGGCGTGGACGCCGGCGACCGATCCGAGGAGCATGACCTTGTCGGTGATGGCGACCGCGCTGCCCGACGATGGGCTGCTCGCGGTCCAGATGTCGGCGCCGTTGTAGGTCTCCTTGGCCGACCCCGACGGCAGGAGCGCGGCGAGCCAGGAAGCGGCCTTGGCCTGGTCCTTGATCCCGATGACGACGAGCATGCTGTCCGCGCTGTTCATCCCCGTGACGAGCGGGGTCATCAGGCCGCTGGCCGCCGCAGGATCGGGAACCCCGGCCCCGACCGAGATCTGGCCGCCGAACCAGGGAGCGATGTCCGTCGTGTAGGTCTGCTTGCCATCGCTGGCGGCGCGGACGATCCGATCGAACACGTCGTTGAGCTTCGGCTCGACCTGGGTCTGGTCCTTGAAGCCGGGGAAGTTGGCGAGGAAGGCCGCGAGCTTGGGGCGCTGGTCGCCGGGCAGGTCGAGCCGGACCTCGGTGTACTGGGCCGTCGTCGCGGGCATGTATCCCATGCCGAGCGAGGTCGCCGGTCGGCCACCCGCGAGGAAGACGATCAGGGCTGACGCCCCGAGGACGATCAGGACTCCGAGGAGCGCGAGGCCCCAGCGCAGCCCGGACCGCGAACGCGGTGCGTCCTGCACGGCAACCGCCCCCGCCGACGCACCGAACGTGCCCGTCTCGGCGACGGTCCCGAGGCGGGTGTCCGGGAGGGGCTCCGTGGGCTCGTAGGTCGGAGCATCGGGGACCGGCGGCGGCGTGGCCGCGGCCGGACTGGACCAGGACGCCGCGGACGGCGCCGTGTCCATGGACGGCGTCAGCGACGGCCAGGGCTGCGTCGGGCTGTCTCCCGACGCCGCGTCGGAGTTCGGCGTGCCCGCCGCTTCCGATGGCGACGGCTCGGCGCCGGTGGGCTCCAGGCCGGGATCGTCCGGCGTTCTCGACTCGGTCATGGCGATGCCTCCCCTAGCGCCGGCCCAACAGGCCGGCCATCGCGGCCTTGCGGCCACCTCCGCTGAACTGCTTCATCAATTTCGACAGCTCCGCGTGTTGCTTGATCAGCCGATTGACCTCCGTCAGATCGGAGCCGGCACCGGCGGCGATCCGACGCCGGCGCGAGCCGTTGAGGATTGCGGGGTCGCGCCGCTCCCGCGGCGTCATCGCCCGGATGATCGCCTCCACCCGCTTGAGGTCGCCGCGATCGACGGCATCCTGAGCCTCCTTGGCCATCCCGCCCATGCCCGGGATCATGCCCATGAGCTGGCCCATCGGGCCCATCTTCTGGACCTGCTGGATCTGCTCGAGGAAGTCCTCGAGGGTGAACTGCGCCTTGCGGAGCTTCTCCTCCATCTTCGCGGCCTGGGCCGCGTCGACGTGCTCCTGGGCCCGCTCGACCAGGGTCAGTACGTCGCCCATCCCGAGGATCCGGCCGGCCAGCCGGTCCGGATGGAAGACCTCGAGGGCGTCGGTCTTCTCGCCGGTGCCCATGAACTTGACGGCCAGGCCCGTCACGGCGCTGATCGAGAGGGCGGCGCCGCCGCGGGCGTCACCGTCGATCTTCGTCAGGATCAGGCCGGTCAGCGGGACCGCCTCCTTGAATGCCGTTGCGACGGCGACGGCCTCCTGGCCGGTCATCGCGTCGACGACGAGGAGCGTCTCGACCGGCTTGACGGCCGCGTTGACGGCCGCGATCTCGGCCATCAGCTCCGTGTCGACGGACAATCGCCCTGCGGTGTCGAGGATCACGACGTCGCGGGTGAGGCGGTGGGCCGCCTCGACGCCGCCCCGGGCGATGTCGACCACCGATGTCCCGACCGGCGCCCGGTGGACCGGGATGTCGAGGGCCTTGCCGAGCATCTCGAGCTGGTCGGCGGCGGCCGGCCGGTACGGGTCGGCAGCGACGAGCAGCGGTCGTCGGCCGACGCGGACGAGATGTCGGGCCAGCTTCGCCGACGACGTCGTCTTGCCGGAGCCCTGCAGGCCGACGAGGGCGATGACCGCCGGGTTGCCCTGGAGATGGAAGGTCCGGTCACCGGCGCCGAGGAGCGCAACGAGCTCGTCGTTCACGATCTTCACGACCTGCTGGCCGGCGGTCAGGCTCTGCAGGATGTCCGCGCCGAGGGCCTGCTCGCGGACGCGCGCGACGAAGTCCTTGACGACCTTGAAGTTGACGTCGGCCTCGAGCAGGCTGAGCCGGATCTCACGAACGGCGGCGTCGACATCCGCCTCACTGATCCGGCCATGACCGGTCAGGTCGGCCAACGTCTTGTGAAGGCGCTCGCTCAGGGTATCGAACACGGTTCGGCTGGGACTCCGCAGGTGTGGAGGACCCGAAGGCGTCGCGCGGGCGCGGCGCCGATCCGGGTGGTGCGCGGGTTCTGACGCACCGAGGCGGGCGAAGTGTAGCGCATCGCCGTCGTGGAACCCGTTGGACCTTCGGTCATCCGATCGGCCAGACTGCGGCGATGGACGGCCCCTGGTAACGAATCCGTTGACCGGCACGATCTGGCGGAACGCCGCCTTCCTCCGGGTGTTCACGGCGTCGACCATCTCGATCTTCGGCTCGCTGGTCACCCGGACGGCCCTGCCGTTCGCCGCGATCCTCGTGCTCGGTGCCGGTCCGCTCGAAGTCGCGGCCATCCGAGCGTGCGAGATCGTCGGCGGGCTCGTCGTCGGCCTCGTGGCCGGGGCCTGGATCGACCGATTGCTCAGGCGGCCGGTGATGATCGCCGCCGACCTCGGTCAGGCGATCGTTCTCGCGTCGATCCCGATCGCGGCGATCGGCAGCTGGCTGACGATGCAGCACCTCGTCGTTGTCGCGCTCCTCGCGTCGGCCCTGTCGACGTTCCATCACGTGGCCAGCCACGCCTACCTGCCGACGGTGGTCAAACGCGGCGAGCTCGTGGCCGCCAACTCGGCGCTGAGTGCGAGCGGCTCGGTGGCCGAGGTCAGTGCGTTCAGCATCGGCGGCGTGCTCGTCCAGGTCCTGACCGCCCCGATCGCGATCGCCGTGGACTCGATCTCGTTCGTCGTCTCGGCCGTCGTGCTCGGCACGATCCGCAGCCCGGAGCCTCGCCCGGCCCCTCGCGCCGAGCACACCTCGATCGTCGCGGAGATCGTCGATGGCCTGCGCCCGATCGCCGGCTCGGCGGTCCTGCGGACGATCGTTCTCGCGGGTTCCGGAGCGCACTTGCTGTGGGGTGCGTTCGGCGCGGTCTACCTCATCTTCGCGACGGAGGAGCTCGGGCTCGGCCCCGCGACGATCGGCCTGATCGCCGCCGTGGGCGGGATCAGCTCGCTCGTCGGCGCGTTGCTCGGGCCGCGCGCGAACCGCCGGCTCGGCGTTGGTCCTTGCATCCTGTTCGGGCTCATCGGGTTCACGATCGGGAATGCCCTGGTCCCGCTCGCGCCCGCGGGCTCGATCGCGATCGCAGTCGCGCTCCTCGTGGCCCAGCAGCTGATCGGCGATGTCGCGGCGACGATCGAGGAGATCACGGAGGTCTCGCTTCTCCAGACGATGGTCCCGAACGAGCTCCTCGGGCGGGTCAACGGCACGTACAACTTCCTCACCCACCTGTCTCTCCTGGTCGGAACGATCGGCGCCGGGCTGATCGGCGAGTGGGTCGGCCTGCGTCAGGCTCTCGCGTTCGGGCTCCTCGGCGGGGTCGCGGCGGTGATCCTCGTCTGGCTGTCGCCGCTCCGGAAACTGCGCGAGATGCCCCTCGCACCGGCCGCCCTGGTTGTGCCCGGCATCGACATGCCTCTCGGCGAATGATCCGGGTGACAGCCAGGACAAGGAGGAGATCGGAGTGACGGCGAACGACGAACAGCGCGAGCGACTCGGAGACATCATCGGGCGGCTGACGTCGGGCGACTACGCCCTCGAGGCGATGCCCGGTTGGACGGTCGGGGCGGTCCTCGCCCACCTCGCCTTCTGGGATCGGCTCGTGATCGAGCGCTGGACGCGGGCTATCGCCGACGACGCGACGGTTCCGGTGAGC
>DASUPH010000153.1:0-3049 GCA_036276275.1 Candidatus Limnocylindrales bacterium | reverse complement strand
CGGAGACGAACGTGAAGCGGGCGTCGGCGCCGACCGACCAGATGAGGTCGGGCGAGTCCTGGACGAGGTGGCGATAGCGCGCTTCCGATTCACCGAGGAGCTCGTAGAGGTTCGAGTTCGTGAGGGCGATCGCCGCCTGGTCGGCCAGGCCCTGGAGGAGGTCGAGCTCGTCGGTGGTGATCTCGCGCGGCGTCGCGTACGACACGGCCAGCGTCCCGATGACCTCGCCGGCCGGCGCCCGGAGTGGCGCGGCGGCCATGGCCCGCAGGCCCATCCGTTCCGCCGCCTCGTCGTCATTGCCCTCATGGGGGATCCGCGGATCGGCCGGGTAGTCGGAGGTCCAGATCGGCTGGATCGCCTCGGCCGCGAGGCCGTTGATCCCGCCGCCGAGGGGGAACCGCATCTGCCTGAGCCAGGCCTCGGTGTCGGCGTCCATCCCGCCGGCGACGATCACGGGCACCAGATACGTGCCGTCGTCCGCCATCCGGGTCAGATGGGCACCGTCCGAGCCGAGCAGCCGGCGGGACTCCTCGACGACCCGGGCGAGGATCTCGCCCGGGTCCCCGAGCGACGTGATCCGGGCGGCGATGTCCCGGAGCGACCGCTCCGTCTCGGCCCGGGCGGCCAGCTCGCGCTGGGATCGCTCCAGCTCGTCGATGAGGCGGGCGTTCGTGATCGCGATCGCGGCCTGGGACGCGAGCGAGAGGATGACGCCGGCGTCATCGTCGTCGAACGCGCCGGGCCGGGTCGAGTAGACCTCGAGGGCGCCGAGCGGTCCGGACTCTCCGGTGATCGGGGCGATGATCATCGACCGGAAGCCGGTGACCGCGAAGAACCGGTCGTTGACCTCCGACGGCGGGAAGTGCAGGCCGAGATCGTCCGAGGCGGTCACGACCCGGTTCTCGGCGACGGCGACGCCCGAGGCGCCAAGCCCGATCGGGATCGAGAGCTCGGCGATCTCATCCGCGGTGAAGGCGTGGCCGACCCCCGAATCAAAGGCCCAGCGAACGGCGTTCATGCCCGGGTCGATGAGATCGAGGATCGCGCCGTCGGCGTCGACGAGGCGGCGGGCCGCGTCGACGACCAGCTGGAGGAGGGAGCTGGGCTCGCGAATCGCGGTGATCTCGGCGGCGATCTCGCGGAGCGACTGTTCCGCATCGGCCCGTCGGGCGAGCTCCATGCCGGATCGGTCCAGCTCCTCGATGAGGCGGGCGTTCTGGATCGCGATCGCGGCCTGGTCGGCAAGCCCCTGGAGGAGCTCGGCCTGGTTGTCGTCGTACGCAGCGGGCCGAAGGCTGCTGACCGAGATCGCCCCAAGTGGGCCGGACTCGCCACGGAGCGGCGCCGAGAGCACCGACCGGAAGCCGGTCTCGCGGACGAGCGCGTCGGAGGTCGATGTGTGGTCGAAGCGATCGTCGAGGAGATAGTCCCCGGTCCGGAAGGCCTCGCCCGAGGCGACGGTCCGACCTGCGATCCCCTCCCCGACTGCGAACCGCGCGTCGAGCCCGGTCCCCCGGCTCCGGATCGCGTCCTCGCCCGAGGCGTAGGCCCACGACAGCGTCGCGCCGTCGGGTTCGAGCATGTCGATCCGCGACGAGTCCGAGGCGAGCAACCGGCGGGCCTCGTCGACGGTCTGCTGGAGGATCGCCTCGGGATCGCGCAGGGCCGAGATGTTCGACGCGATCTCGCGGACCGCCCGTTCCGCGTCGGCGCGCCGCGAGATCTCCTCACGTGACCGCCCGAGCTCGTCGATGAGCCGGGCATTCTGGATCGCGACGACGACCTGGTCGGCGAAGGCCGCCATCAGCGCCGCGTCCTCGTCGTCATAGGCGTCGGGGCGCGTCGTCGCAACCTTCAGGATCCCCAGCAGGTCCGTCTCGGACACCAGTGGCGCGGCGAGGACCGAGCGGATCCCCGCGCGCTTCACGAACGCGTCGGAGTCAGGGACGTGGTTGATCCGTGGGTCGGTGAGGTAGTCGGCCGTCATCACGACCCGCCGCTCGGCGATCGCGACCGCATTGATCCCGCCGTCGGCCGTGACGCCTTCTCGCGTCCCGGGCAGGTCACCCCCGAACCGACCTTCGCCCGAGGCGTGGGTCCAGCGGATCAGGCCGGTGCCGGGATCGACGATGTCGAGCTGGGCGCGGTCGCCGGACAGGAGCCTGCGGGCCGAGTCGGTCACCTGCTGGAGCAGCTCCCCGGGATCGCGGATCGCGGTGATCCGCGTCGCGATCTCGCGGAGGGCCTGTTCGGCCGTCGCCCGTCGGCGGATCTCCCCGGCGGACCGCTCGAGAGCCTGGATCAGGCGCGAGTTGCGGATCACGATCGCGGCCTGGTGGGCGAGTGCCTCGGCCAGGTCGACCTGGTCCGGCCCGAAGGCGTCGAGGTCGGCGCTGCCGACCTGGAGTACGCCGAGCAGGGAATCCTCGGCGATCAGCGGCGTGATGACGAGCGACCGGATGCCGTCGTCGGCGACGGCCCGATCGAGCTCCGGGACGTGCTCGAACGAGCGGTCCTTGGCGTAGTCGCCGGTGACGACGGTCCGACGCTCGGCGATCGCCCGACCGGACGCGCCGAACGGATAGGGCTCGCCGGCCTCGTCGACGGCGGCGCCGCCGATGTGCGCGCCGGCGCCCCGGAAGATGTATCCGGCTCGACCTGCAGCCGGCCCGATCAGGTCGATCCGGACGCGCTCGGCGTGGAGCAGCCGAGCCGTCTCGTCGACCACGTCCTGGAGGAGTTCCGACGGGTCGCGGATCGCGGTGATCCGGGCTGCGATCTCGCGCAGGGCCCGCTCCTCATCGGCCCGCCGCCGGTCGATCGCCTGGGATGTCGCGAGCTGCTCGATCAGCCCGGCGTTCGTCATCGCGATCGCGGCCAGCCCGGCGAGCGCCTCGAGCAGTCGAGCGTCGCGGTCACCGAACGCATCCGTCTGACCGGAGTAGACGGTCAGCGTCCCGAGCGGACCGCGGTCGCCGACGAGGGGCACCGCAACCACGGACCGGATCTCATATCGGCGGACGTGCTCATCGGGCGCCGAAGCGTGCTC
>DASUPH010000152.1:0-7777 GCA_036276275.1 Candidatus Limnocylindrales bacterium | reverse complement strand
TGCGGCCGGCGCAGCCCCAGCGATAGACGGCGTTGTCGGGCGGTCGCGTCCGTGAGCATGGGAACGAGCTCACCGATCGGCTGATCCGGAGCGACGGGATCCAGACATGGTTCCGTCCGTGGTAGCTCGCCGCGGACGACGGCGTGAACACACCACCGACCGTCGAACTGCCGCTCGTGCTGATCCGGGCCGACTGGACCGGGCTGGACGGGCTCACGCCGGGGCCGCCGACGGGCGACGGCCGACGGTGAGCCACGGTGCCGAGCGCCGTTCTCGGGTCGCGCGCGGCATCGGCCACGTCGCGGCCTCCACTTGACGACATGGCAAGCGGGGCGTCGTCCCGGAACCGGCCGACGGACATCGTGGAGGGCGAGGGCGCCAAGGCGGATCCCGACGGATCGGGTGCGGGTTGGGTCATCGATCGGGCGATCGCGAGCCCCGTGATCTCGGCCGCGAGGGCGCCGGCGAGGATGAGCGGGAGCAACAGTCGGCGAGGCCGGGAGCGTCGGGAAACCATGACCCGAGCATCGGTCGCAGCGTCGTCCGCGTCCGTGGCTCCGTCGTCCGGAGAGGCCCGGGACGATGGTGCCTGCCGGCACAACCAGTCCGGAGTGGTGCCCGAGGGTCCGGTGCGGAACGGGTCAGTTGCCGGTGCCGGCTGCCTCTTCGATCGCCGCTCGCAGGTTCGTCCTGAACGTCGCTCCCCACGGCCCCTGGCCGGCCACGACGTACGGCGAGGTCTCGACCGACTCGTAGGTCTCGGGGTCGGTCACGAAAGAGCGGGCACAGGTGTCGACCGTCGCCCGCAGTCGCTCGTACGTCTGGCGGTTGCGGAAGATGTAGACGTACAACCGGACGGGCGTCGCCTGGTCAAGGCCGACGGCGTCGAAGCCGATCGCCGTCTTGCCGAGATCCTGGTCGGGGCAGCCGGCGTCACCCGAGACGATGTGCTCGATCCGGATGCCGCGCTGGACGATGTCGCCGGCGATCCCCTGGAAGTCGGCCGGCGCCGGCGCGGGCGGCGTCCGCGAGATCGTGCTGCAGGCGGCGACGAGCGTCGCGACGGCGAAGAGAAGGCCGATCTCGCATGAGGCACGTCGAACCCGCGCAGCGCCGGTGGGGATTGGGCCCATGACGGACGTACGGTAGCAAGCCGACCGGATCCGCAGGTGCGGCGACGAAGTACGCGCCCCGCGCGCGTTGCGTCGACCGAACGGGTGGTCCCTCTCCGCTTTGCGCGCCGGCCGCGCCAGACGTCGGCGGAACCTCAGATTCTGGCCGAACGCTGATGTTCCTTCGACGTAGTGCGCACCCGGCGAGCAGCGGGACAGGATGGACCTAGCGCTCGCGGGCGCGCCGCTTCGCGTCCCGGAGCCGGGAGAGCGTGTCGCCGTCGTCGATTGGCGGAGCGGTCGTCGGCAATGGGGCGGTTGCGGGCCCCGGTGGTGCTGGCGCAACGGACGGCGTCGTCACCGGCCTGGTGGACGAGGCCGTCGGTCGTGGCGCCGGCGTGGCCGCAGGCGCTTCATCGTCCCGCATCAGCGCGGCGCGAGACGCGGATCCCGCGGCCCGGTCACGGGCGGCGAGCATCCCGGCAACCTCCGTCGAGCGCGGCGCCACCGTTCGTCGCCAGCCACCGCCAAGCCAGCGCCGCGCGTCGGCCAGCTCGCGCCGCCCGACCGAGACGCGGCGCAGGGCGATGTCGAGCGGCCAGAGCAGCAGGGCGAGGATCAGGAGCATCGGCCACAGATCGGTCGAGGACGCGTTCGTCCTGATGTCGTGGGTCCAGGGCTCCTCGGGCGACGCGATCGCCCGGCCGGCCGTCGCTGCCCGGAGCGTCGCGAGGAAGGCCTCGTTCGTGCCGAGGACGCGGTACTCGGCCGGGGTCGGCGCCACGAGACCGAGGGTCCGTCCGAGCGCCGCCGAACCCGGCCGTGTCTGCGAGACCCGGATCACGTAGGCGCCCGGGTCGATCTCGCCGAGCGGCACCTCGTAGACGCCGGGCGCGACCTGCGACAGGCCGACCGCCTTCGACGTCAGGTCGGGGGTCGTGATTGCGACCGCGGTCGAGTAGAAGTCGCGCGGCGAGCCATCCGCGGAGACGCTCTCGACCCGCAGCTTCGTCGTGTTGCCCTCGGTCACGAACGTCGCCTCGATGCCGCCCGTCTCCTCGCCCGGGAATGTCCACGAAACGAGCTGGCTGAAGAACTTCGAGAACCCCTGCCAGGCGAGCCAGCCCTTGGCCCAGCGGCCGGTCGAATCGGACGTCCAGGCAACCGATCGCCCGAGGCCGTACTGCCACTGGGCCAATAGCGGGTCGTCGCGTGGGGTGACGAGGACGGTCTGGGCAGCGGCCTTCGCGGTCGTCCCGTTGTAGCCGAGGAGCTGCGGCAGGGCATCGATCCCGCGCAGGATCGGCGAGGTCGAGGTCAGGATCGGGTGGAAGGGCTCCTCGACGATCTGCTGCCCGGCGACCTGCTGGGTCTCCTTCAGGAAGATGTCGGGGATGGTGGCCGGATTCGCCGCCGGGTAGAACCGGCCGCCGCCCTGCTTCGCGAGCTGGGCCAGGAACGGGTTCGCGCCGCCGCCCGCGCCGACGGTCGAGAGGGTGATCCCGGCGGCCTTCATCCGGGCGACGATCGCGTCGTACTGGCCGGATGTCGACCAGCCGTCCGTCAGGAGGATGATGTGGCGGCGCGTCGCGGAGGTCGTCTCGAGCGACTTCACGGCCTCGTCGAGACCGGCGAAGATGTTCGTCTGGCCGAGTGGCTGGATCCCGCCGATCTTGCCGCGGAGATCGGCGATCCCGCCGAGCGGCTGGGTCTGGACGACCCAGTGGGCGCTCTCGTCGAAGGCGACGACGCCGAGCTGGTCACGGGCCGTCATCGCGGCCGCGGCCCGCAGGATCGCCTCCTTGCCGATGTCGACCTTGCGGACGCCGGCGATGCCCGAACCGCCGGCGCCACGATCGAATGAATTGCAGTGGCAGGCATCCATCGAACCCGACTTGTCGATCACGACGACGAGGGCGACATCGGGCTGCTTCTGTCGATCCCGGACGCCCATATCGACCGGGAGCGTCTCTTCGATCGGCGTGTCGGTGTACCCCCCGGCGCCGTAGCTCTTCGGCCCGCCGATCATCACGAGGCCCCGGCCGAAGTCGCGGACGTACTGCTGGAGCCCGGTCAGCTGGGCATCGTTGAGACGGAGCCGCGACACGTCGACGAGGACGATGCTGTCGTAGCTCAGGAGGCCCTCGATCCCGGATGGCAGCTGCTCAGGGATCTTCGTCTCGACCTTCTGGTGCTCGGTCTCGAGGGCGGTCACGAGCTCCTTCGCGACCTTCTCGTCGCCGGCCAGGACGAGCACGCGCGGCTCGCCGTTGACGATCGTGTCCGAGTCCGCCCGGTTGTTCTGGGCGAACGTGTCGCGGCCGGCCTCGACGACGGCTCGGAAGGTATGGAAGCCGGCCTCGGTCGGCTTCACCAGGAAGGTGACCCGGGTGCTGCCCACCTGGAGATCGACCGCCTTCTCCGCGACCTGGACACCGTCCGCGTAGAGCCGGACGGTCGCCGGCTGGGCGACGGTCGAGCGGACGTCCGCGATCGCTTCGAGCTCCTCGCCGATCTTGGCCGTCGACGGCGTCGTCAGCCGCTCGACGAGGACCTCGTCCGCGGCACCCAGTCCGATCGCCCGGGTCTCGATCTGGATCCCCCGCGAGGCCGCGAGCGCCGCCTCGGCCTGGCCGGATCCCGTGGTGTCGTTGCCGTCCGACAGCAGGACGATCCGTTTCTGGGCGTCGTCGGGGAAGAGGGCCGAGGCCAGCCGCAGGGCGGCCCCGATGTCCGTCGCGGAGCGGACCGGCGTCGAGGCGATCCGATCGATCTCGCGGACCTCCGCCGGCAGGCGTTCGACCAGCGCCGCCCGTCCGAAGCCGACGATCCCCGCGACGTCCTTCTCGGGCATGACGGCGAGGCTCTCACGGAGCCAGGCCAGCGCGTCCTCGCGACCCGCCGTCCCGACCGAGTCGGACAGGTCGACGACAAAGACGGTCGCCAGCCGGTCGACCGGCAGGACGAGCCGGAAGCCGGCGAGGGCCAGGACGAGGGCCGACAGGACGACGATCCGGACCAGGAGCGCCAGGCGCCGCCGTCCCAGTCCGATCCGGCGGCGCGATGCGAGGTGCAGTCCGACGGTCAGGAGCAGAGCCGGGACGAGGAGCAGGAGCGCGAGCGGGGTATCGGCGCCGACGCCCATCAGGTCCCGCTCCCGGCCGGCCGGCGAAGCCGGCCGGTGACGCTCCGCCATGCCCGCAGGACGGCGTCGCGGTGGTAGAGCGTCCATTCGGCGCACAGGCCGACGAGGACGATGAGGACGAGCGGGATCCAGAGCTCATCGCGAGCGGCCGGGCGGTCCGCGGCGGCGGGATCGGCGGCGCCGGGTGCGCCGGACGCGCCCGGTCCGGCTCGCGCCCGGCCGAGGTCCTCGAGGACCCGGTTGGGACCCGGGGCGATGGCCGACTCGTCGACGTCGAACAGGTCCACAGCGAAGCGGAACGGCGCGGTCGGATCGGCGCCCACCCCGCCGGGCGGACCGCTCGAGCCGGGCGACGACGACGGGCTGGGTCGCGGCGAGGAGCCTGCACTCGCGGACGCTCCGGTCGACGCGGCCGGCGGGAAGATCGGGGTTGCCGTATAGACGCCGAGCTGGTCGGTCTGGGTGAAGGTCAGGGTCAGGCCGGCGATCCCCGGGATGAGATCGACGGTCGTGCCGTCCGGCCTCGCCACCCGCAGGCTCGTGGCGCCGTTCGGGACGGGCAGTGCCACCGGATCGCCCGGCTTGACGGCCGCCGCCGGCGCGCTGGAGCCACCCAGCAGCTCGCCCGTGAGGTTGGCGATGAGGATCGGGAAGCCGACCTGGAGCGGCAGGTCGGAGTTGCGCGGCTCGAACGCGAGGACCGCCGCGGGCAGCCCGGCCCGGACGCCGGAGTAGAGGAGTGGCACGCTTTTCGGCCCCGGGATCACCGTCCGCGCCCAGGCCGGCAGGACCAGTCCCTGGGCTGATGCGATGTGGGTGGTCGAGAGGTCCACGTAGCGCAGGACGGGCTCGTCGGTGCCGAGCGATCCGATCGTCGGGTTCTTGAGTGTTCCCGTCACCTCGCCGAGGCCGCTCGTCTTCGGCGGGGCGATCGCAAGGATCGGCGTCGACGGCAGGCTGTCCGGGAGGGTGCCCTCGAAGATGACCAGGTCCCAGCTCGTGCCGTCGGTCCGGACGGCGCCGGCCGGGTAGTCGGCCGGCTTCAGGCCGAACAGGCGGCTATGCGGCAGATACGTCAGCGCCGTCTCGAGGTAGGGATCGCCCTCGCCGACGATGAGGATGTTCCGATCCCGGTCCGGTGGAACGACGGCCCATGCCCGGTCGTCGGTTGCGAGCAGGTCGGGCCGGGCACCATTCGTCGTGTCCTCGGCGGCGACGAGGCGCACGTCGATCAGCCCGACATCGCCCGGGACGTCGTCGACGATCACGTCGGCCCGTGCCTGTGCGTCGATCGTGACCGTCCGGGCCTCGACCAGCCGGTCGTCGCCCCAGACCTCGATCCGCCGACGCGCGGCCTCGAGGTCGAGGTTGGCGACGCTGATGAAGACCGATCGGCTGACCGCCGACGGCGCCGTCCGAACGGCCAGCGCGACGATCGCCTGGTTCCGGCTGCCCTTCGGATCGCCGACCCGGAGGACCCGGATCGGGGCGTCGACGTGGGTCGACGGCGGGACCGCCAGCGCCGCATCGGTGGCGACGAGCACCTCGGCGTCGCCGGACTGGACCGCGAGCTGCTGGGCCAGGGCCAATGCGTCGCCGAGGTCGCCCCGGCTGGCTGACGGGCGGATCGAATCGATCGCCTGCCGGATCCGTCCGAGATCGCTCGTCCCGGTGGCGACGATCCGCGCCGTCCGGCCGGCCTCGATCACGCTGACCTTGCCGCCGGCCGGCAGGTCCTTGAGGGCCTCGAGGGCCGCCGCTCGAGCGGCAGCGAGGCGATCGGGCGCGACGTCGGTCGCGGCCATGCTGGCCGAGGTGTCGACGATCAGGACGATGTCCCGGGCGAGGCCGGCTGGTCGCTCCACGAACGGCCGGGCCGCCAACAGGACGAGGATCACGACGAGGAGCAGCTGGAGCAGGAAGAGGAGGCTCCGCCGCAGCCGCTGCCACGGCGCGTTCGCCTCGATGTCGGCGGCGAGACGCTGCCAGAGGAGAGTCGACGGCACGACGGTCTCGGTCCGGCGAAGCCGGAGCAGGTACATCGCGACGACGGCCGGCACGAACAGCAGGCCGAGCAGTGCCAGCGGCGTGGCAAAGGGCATCAGCGTGGGCCCATGCCTAGCCGAGCACCCGGCGTCGGCGGAGCTCGGCAAAGATCAGCTCATTGAGCGGCACGTCCGACGCCAGGTCCACATACGTGGCCTGGCGCCGCGCGGCGAGGGCCGCAAAGCCCTCTTTCCACGCAGCGAGCCGGGCCCGGTAGGCATCGATCGTCGCGAGATCGGCGGTCACGTCGACGCCCTCGCCCGTCTCCGCGTCGACGAGCCGGAGGTCGCCCTCCAGCGGCGGGTCGAGCTCCTGCGGCGACAGGACGTGGAGGATGATCAGCTCGGATCGGGTCGACGCGAGCTCGCGGATCACCCGGTCGGCCGCCGGGTCGAGGAGGTCCGACAGCAGGACGACGACGCCCCGACCGGACAGCTGGGCCGCGGCGCTCCGGGCAGCGGCGACGAGATCGGTGGGGCCCTCGGCCGGGGCGATCGAGGACAGCTCGGACAGCAGTCGGAGGACCCGGCCCGAGCCCCGCAGCGACGTCCGGCGCCTCGAGACGCGGCCGCCGAGGACGCTGATCGCGACCTTGTCCTCCGAGGCGAGCCCGATGTAGCCGAGCGCGGCCGCCGCGCGTTTCGCGAACTGGAGCTTGTCCGGCGTCCCGCTGGCCATCGATGCCGAACCGTCGAGCAGGACGGTGATCGTGACGTCCTCCTCTTCGATGAACAGCTTCACGAAGAGCTTCTCGAGCCGGGCGAGGACGTTCCAGTCCAGCTGCCGCAAGTCGTCGCCGAGGGTGTACTCGCGGTAGTCGGCGAACTCGACCGACTGGCCCCGCTTGACGCTGCGCCGGCCGCCCTTCAGGCCGCCGCGCACCGGCGCGCGCAGCAGGAGAAGAAGCCGCTCGAGTTGGCGCAGGAACGCCTCGTCGAAGACGGTCGGATCGACGACGCTCGGCAGGAAGACCGGTCGGCCGGCGCCGGCCGGACGGCCGTCCGCGGCAGGCGAGCCGGGCCCGCGGCCTTCCGTCATCGTCATCGCTGGGGTCGCCCGGCGATCAGGTTGCTACTCGACCGCCGGCGGGGCGACCGAATCGAGGATCGTCCGGACCGCCGCCTCGGTCGTGATCCCTTCGGCCTCGCCCTCGAAATTGAGGATGATCCGGTGACGCAGCGAGGGCAGGGCTGCGGCCCGGATGTCCTCGATCGAGACGTTGAACCGTCCGTCGAGGAGGGCGAAGATCTTGCCGGCCGTCACGAGCGCCTGGGCGCCGCGCGGGGAGGCGCCGTAGCGCACGTACTCGCGAACGAGGCCGGGCGCCCGCGGCTGGTCGGGATGGCTCGCGGCGAGGATGCTCACGGCATAGGCGGTGATGTGCGGGGCGATCGGAACGGCGCGGGCGAGCCGTTGCATCTCGACGATCTCGTCGGCGGTCGCCACCTTCTGGGCCCGCACCGACTCCGCTCCG
>DASUPH010000151.1:0-7195 GCA_036276275.1 Candidatus Limnocylindrales bacterium | reverse complement strand
GCTCCTCGCCCAGACTCTCGCCCGGGTCCTGGACGTCCCGTTCTGCATCGCGGACGCCACGTCGCTGACGGAGGCCGGCTATGTCGGTGAGGACGTCGAGAACATCCTGCTGCGGTTGATCCAGGCGGCCGACTTCGACGTTGCCCGGGCCCAGCGCGGGATCATCTACATCGACGAGATCGACAAGATCGCCCGCAAGGCCGACAACCCCTCGATCACCCGCGATGTGTCGGGCGAAGGCGTCCAGCAGGCGCTCCTCAAGATCCTCGAGGGGACCGTCGCCAACGTCCCGCCCCAGGGTGGCCGGAAGCATCCCCACCAGGACTTCATCCAGATCGACACCACGAACGTCCTGTTCATCTGCGGCGGCGCGTTCGACGGCCTCGAGAAGATCGTCGAGGAGCGGGTCGGGCGGCGCTCGATCGGGTTCGGCTCCGACGGCGGCGTGTCGAAGGCTGACCGCAACAAGATCCTCGAGCGGCTCATGCCGGAGGACCTCCTGAAGTTCGGGCTGATCCCGGAGTTCATCGGCCGGCTGCCGGTCATCGTGACGCTCTCGGCGCTGACGGCCGAGGACCTCGTCCGGGTCCTGACCGAGCCGAAGAACGCGGTGACCCGCCAGTTCCAGAAGTTCCTCGGTCTCGACAAGGTCGAGCTCGTCTTCACCGACGCCGCCCTCGTGGCTGCGGCCGACGTCGCCCTCGAGCGGAAGACGGGCGCCCGCGCCCTCCGCTCGATCGTCGAGGAGGCGCTCCTCGAGGTGATGTACGACATCCCGGAGCGATCCGACGTCCGGAAATGCATCATCACCGAGGAGACGATCCGGGAGGGCCGGCTGCCGCTCCTCCTGACGAAGACCGAGGTCGACAAGGGCGTCGACGAGACGAACTACGCCGAGTGGCTCGCCGAGCGAGGCGAGACCGCGTAGTCGCCCCGGGCGGCGTCGCTCGACGTAGCCTGATCGGGTGGACCACGACGACCACGTCGCGCTGATCCGGGCCGGAGTCGATGGCGCCCGACCGCGCTGGTTGGAGCTCGGGGCGGGAGAAGGGGCGTTCACCCTCGCCCTGGCGGATGTCCTGGGTCCCCGCGGCGACATCTTCGGGATGGATCGGGATGCGGGCGCCCTGCGGCGCCTCGCGACGGCGATGGCCGGGCGCTTTCCCGCGACGGCGTTCGGCACCGCGGTCGGGGACTTCCGCGACTCGATCCCCGAGGGTCCCTTCGACGGCGTCCTGGCGGCCAACAGCCTCCACTTCGTCGCCGATCCGATCGCAGTGGTCGAGCGGTCTCGGGGGGTCCTGCGGCCGGGCGGCCGGTTCGTCGTGGTCGAGTACGACGCCGATCGCGGGAATCCGTGGGTACCGCACCCGTTCTCGTTCGAGACCTGGCGATCGATGGCGGCACAGGCGGGGCTGATCGGCACCCGCCAGATCGGGCGCGTCCCGAGCCGGTTCCTCGGCGCCATCTACGCGGCGGTGAGCGAGGTCCCGATGTCTGCCGCCGAGCGGGCTGCGACGGCTATGACCGGGTGACCATGCCGATCCGGCCAAGCCACCGCCACGGAAGCACGAGCAGGTCGATCACGACGGCCACGACGCGGTCATCCTTGTCGATCCCCGCATACACCGGGAAGCCGCCATCGCCGTAGCCCGTCGAGAAGCCGATCACGTTGGCGCCGCTGACCGGTTCCGTCGTGATATTCGACCAGCTCCAGGTGTTGACGTTGTGGGCCTGGATCGCCTCCAGGTAGACCTGGCCGTCGAAGTCGGCCGTGACGGCGCGAACGGCCTCTTCGGACCCGATCCCGCCCGTGCCGCCATCGACGCCGAACCCGGCCGTGCCGATCAGCCAGCGCACGACGGGCGCGTCGATCAGGCGGACGTGGAGAAAGGCGGCTCGCTGATCGGCGGGCTCGAATCGAGCGACATGCAGGCACACCGGGGCGCGGCCGGTGAAACCAGAAAGCTGGACTCGTGGGAGATCCGTAACCATCGATCCGCCCATGAAGAAGTAGTCGGCGACCAGCAGTCGGCTCGATGGCAGGACGATGTCCCCGAGTCCGACCACCAGCACCTCGACGACACCGTCCGGATCCACCGGGTCGCCGGCCTCGACGACCGGCGCCGGAGGCGCAGGATGCCCGCCATTCGCCGGGTCCGGGTCGAGCACGCACGCGGACCGGGGGTCCAGGTCCGCCCGGATTGATAGGTTCGTGCTCGGGCGCGGAGTCGCAACGGGTTCGGTTGGGACTTCGCGCGGACGCGGGAACGCACCGCCGCACCCGGTGATGAGTGCGGCGGCGATCAGGACGGCGAGGCGGCGGGGGAGCGAGGGATCGGGCAGGGTATGGCACCCCAATGGGTGCCGGCCATGCTACGCGACTGCCGGACTCGACTCGCGGGCGGCCGCCGGCTCGGCGACGACGATGAACGCGTCAGGCGACCTCGATCGGGAGCTCGTAGACCTCGGCGGTCGGATGGCCGGCTCGCTCATGGATGCGCATGACGCTCTCGCGACTCGGGCCGGTCGACAAGCAGAAGACCTTGCCGGACGTCGGATCGAGCCAGGCCCGCTCGAAGTGGACGCCTTCGTCGCGCTCGATCGCGAGATCGCGCTCGTGGGCTTCCTTGAGCTGCTGCGCCGTGACGCCGACGAAGCCGTTGTGAACGTCCATGAACTTCGACATCGCGGTCCTCCACACGCTCGGGCGCCGATCAGCTCCCGTCGGTCTGACTGTCGTCTCGAGCTGGAGCTCGGTCATCGGTCGGATGACCGATGAGGACGAGGATTCCGGACCTAAACTGGCATCGTGGACGGCTCACGATCCCTCGTCTGTCCGGTCCTCGTGGGTCGGGACGACCTGCTCGACCTGGCCGACCGGCGGATCCGTGAGGTCCTCGACGGCTCCGGACGGTTCCTCCTGCTGGCGGGCGAGGCCGGCGTCGGCAAGACGCGGCTGCTCGGCGCGATCGAACGCCGCGCGGCCGCCGCCGGGTTCCGGACGGCTCGTGGAGGCGCGTATCCCAGCGATCTCCAGGTCGCCGCCGCGGTCCTGATCGATCTGGGGCGGGCGATGGCGCGCTCGGTGGCGATGGAGGCGGTGGGCCGACGGCTGGGCGACCGCCTGGACGATCGTGAGCCATCGACCGGCGATGCCCATCGTCGACGGCGCCTCCTGACCCTCGACGTCGCCGAGATCCTGGCCGAAGCAGCGCTGGACGGGCCGGCCATGCTCTCTCTCGAGGATCTCCACTGGTCCGACGATCTGACGCTCGAGGTCCTCGAGGCCCTCGCCCGGCGCGTCGCCGAGCGCCCGATTCTGGTCGTTGGCACGTACCGCAGCGACGAGCTGTTCCCGCGGGTGCCGATGCGCGACTGGCGAGCCCGATTGATCGCCCAGCGACTGGCCGAGGAGGTTCGCCTGGCGCGCCTGACACCGGCCGACACGGCCACGATGACGACGCTCCTGATCGAGACCGGCCTGCCCGCGGCCCGCGACATCGCCGAGGCCGTCCACGCGCGGACCGACGGCATCCCGCTCCATGTCGAGGAGCTCTTGGCCGCGCTCGCCGCGACCGGCGGCCTCGACGGTGTCGGCGCCGTTCGCCATGCCGGAGTCCCCGACACGGTCGAGGACGCGATCGTTGCCCGTCTCGAGCCCCGCTCGGTCGCGGCCCGGGAGCTCGCCCGGGCCGGGGCCGTGATCGGTCGGGCGTTCGATCTCGACCTGCTCGCGGCCGTGGTCGAGACCGAGACGGACCGCCTCTCGGCACCCTTGGCGGAGCTCGCCGACCACTTCGTACTCCTGCCCACGAGCTCGCCGGGGCGCTACGGCTTCCGTCACGGCCTGATCTGCGACACGATCTACGACGCCATCCCGGAACCCGAGCGGCGTCGCCTGCATGGTCGGACGGCGGATGCCGCGGCCGGCACGGACGTCGGGACCGATGCGTTCCTGGCCCTCCACTACGAACGCGCCCACCGCCGTGACGAGGCCTTCACGGCGGCCCTTCGCGGCGCGGAGAATGCGACGGCGATCTCGTCCCACGGCACCGCGCACGAGCTCTACGCGGCCGCCCTGCGAACCGCCCGCGAGGAACTTCCGGCCGTCGATCGCGCCCGACTCCTCGAAGGTCTCGCCGCGAGCGCCGCCGCCACCGATCGCAACGTGCTCGCCGCCGAGGCGTACGAGGGTGCGCGGGCGTCATTTCTCGAGGCCGGCGACGGGCTGGCCGCCGCGGCCCTCGTCGCGCCGTTCGTCGCGGTCCGCCATCTGCTGGGCGTGGGGCTCGACGAGCGGGCGGCTGCCCTTCGCTCCGCGCTCGGGGAGATCGCCGCGCCCCCGACGCTGCACCAGGTCCCGTCCGAGCCGGCGTCGGATCGGGTTCGCGCGCGGCTCCTGGCCGCGCTGGCGGCCGCCTACATGCTCGACCGCCGCCTCGACGAGTCCGCCTCGTTTGCGACCGAGGCCCGGCGTCTGGCGAGCCTCTCGGGCGACGCCGCGACCGAGCGGAATGCCGCGACGACCCTCGGCGCCTGTCTTGTCTTCGGCGGTCGGATGGACGAGGGTTGGGACCTGCTCGAACAGGTGATCGCCGGATCACGCGCCGAGCATCTCGAGGCCGAGGCCGCTCGCGGCTATCGGATGATCGGCTCGTCGGCTTCCGTGCTCGTCGAATATCCGCGGGCCGAACGCTGGCTCCGGGAGGGGATCGACTTCGCCGAACGCGTCGACCTCTGGAACCATCGCCACTACATGGCGGCCCACCTCGCGCACGTCCTGTGGGCGACGGGCAGCTGGGACGCCGCAGCCGAGATCGCCCGGCAGGCGCTCGCCGATGGCCGGGGCGGGATCACCACCCGGATCACCGCCCTTCACGTCCTCGGCTACGTGGCCCTCGGTCGGGACCGCCTCGACGAGGCCAGGGGGATCCTGGGCGAGGCGCACGAGCTGGGGCAACGCATGGGCGAGCTCCAGCGGCTGTCGCCGGCGCTCTGGGGACTCGCGGAAGTCGCCCTCGCGACCGGCGACCCGATCGAAGCGGTTCGCCTGGCCGAGGAGGGCCTGACCGCCTCGGCTTCCGTCGCCGACGCGGCCTACCTCTTTCCGTTCGTGGTCACCGGCACGCGCGCCCACATCGCCCAGGGCGAACCGCAGGCGGCCCGGCGCTGGATCGCGCGGGTCGAACCGTCGCTGGTGGCGCGCGGGATACCCGGGACCCTCGTTGCCCTCGACCATGCCCGCGGCCTCCTGGCCCTTGCCGACGCAGCGACCGGCCAGGCCCGCCAATGGCTCGCGGCTGCCGCCGCCGGCTGGCAGGACCGCGGTCGAGCCTGGGAAGGCGCCTGGGCCACCCTCGATCTGGCCCGCGCTCACCTCCGGTCGAATCAGCGGACCGACGCCGCCCGGGTGGCCTCTGTCGCGGTCGACGCCGCGAAGCGCCTGGGGGCGCCCGCCATCGAGGCCGCTGCAGGAGACGTGTTGACCTCGGCTCGACGGGGCCAGCCCGCGGAGCTGTGGGCACCGCTGACGACGCGCGAATTCGAGGTCGCACGTCTCGTGGCCGACGGCCTGACGAACCCGGCGATCGCGGTCAATCTCGGGGTGGCCCCGAAGACGGTGGCAGCCCACGTCGAGCACATCCTGGCCAAGCTTGCGGTCGGTCGGCGGGCCGAGATCGCGACCTGGGTCGCATCGATCCCGGTGCTACACTCCCGGGACCACGGTGTGGACCGAGAGGAGTAGCGCCTCGACGGCCCCGGAGCGAGCGCGGGACGGTGCGAGCCGCGCGGGCACGAGGGCGTGAACGTCACTCGCGAACCGTGCGGCCGGCGCCCGATAGCACGCCACGAGGAGGACCGGACCAGGCAGCCGTGATGAGCGGATCGCCCCGGACCTCGAACCAGCAGGTGGTACCACGAACCCGTTCGTCCGCTGGACGAGCGGGTCGTTCGATTCACCGGGATGGCGACGATGACGGACATGACCAACGCGACGACGACACAACTGCCGAAGGCCTACCGGCCGGCCGACTTCGAGGCCGCGATCTATCAGCGCTGGCTGGCGGCGGACGTCTTCGCGCCCGATGGCGCCGGCTCGACCGCCGACGCCGCGGCCGAACCGTTCACGATCATCCAGCCGCCGCCGAACATTACCGGCTCCCTCCACCTCGGTCATGCCCAGCGGACCGCGGTCGAGGACCTGCTGACCCGCCACGCCCGGATGCTCGGCCGACCGGCGCTCTTCCTGCCCGGGCTCGACCATGCCGGAATCGCCGCCCAGTTCGTGCTCGATCGGATCATCGCCGGGGAGGGGGAGAGCCGCCAATCGCTGGGCCGCGAGCGATACCTCGAGCGGATGTGGCAGTTCATCAACGCCACGCGCGAGGTGATGCTCGGCCAGCAGAGACGGCTCGGCGCCTCGTGCGACTGGTCGCGGCTGCGGTTCACGATGGACGAGGGCTCGGCGACGGCCGTTCGGATCGCCTTCGAACGCCTCTACCGCGACGATCTCGCCTACCGGACCGAGGCGCTCGTGAACTGGTGTCCCGGCTGCCTGACGAGCGTCTCGGACCTCGAGGTCATCCCCCGTCCGCAGACGGGAACGCTCTGGACGGTCCGCTATCACCTTGTCGACGAGTCGACCGGCCGACCCGAGCCGGACGCGACGATCAGCGTCGCGACGACGCGTCCCGAGACGATCCTCGGCGATACGGCGGTCGCCGTTCACCCCAACGACCCGCGGTACCGCCGCGTCGTTGGGCGTCGGGTCCGCATCCCGTTCGTCGAACGCGACGTGCCGATCGTGGCCGACGACGTCGTCGACACCGCGTTCGGGACCGGCGCGGTGAAGATCACCCCGGCTCACGACCACGACGACTACGCGACCGGTCGTCGCCACGACCTGCCGATGATCACGATCCTCGCCGACGACGCCACGATCGCCGGCACGGGAACCGCATATGACGGGCTCGATCGGTACGAGGCCCGGCGCCGGATCGTGGCCGACCTCGAGGCCGCGGGCGATCTCGTGGGCTCGCGGTCCCACGAGATGCTGATCGGGCACTGCGATCGGTCCGACGACGTCGTCGAGCCGCGGCTCAAGACCCACTGGTTCATCCGGACGAAGCCGCTCGCCGCGCGCGCCCTCGACGCCACCCGGACTGGGCGGACCCGGATCGTCCCGGACCGG
>DASUPH010000150.1:0-3614 GCA_036276275.1 Candidatus Limnocylindrales bacterium | reverse complement strand
GCGCGAGCGCTTCGCGTCGGCTGCCGCCGACGATCGCGCCGCCGTCGCCGCCGACCTTCGGCGCCTCGGCGTCGATCACATCGTCCTCTCCACGTCCGGTGACTGGCTGCGTTCGCTCGCCGGACAGCTCCGCCTCCGGGGGATCCGGTCATGACCTTTGCCGCTCCGCTCCTGCTCCTCGGCCTCGTGCTCGTCCCGGTGGCGCTCGTCGTCTACCGGATCGTCCAGCGCCGCCGGAGCCGCTACGCCGTTCGCTTCACCAACGTCGACCTGCTCGGCAACCTCGTCCCGCGGACGCCGGCCTGGCGTCGCCACGTCCCGCCGGCCCTCTACCTCGGCGCGATCGGCGCGCTCGTGCTGGCCCTCGCCCGACCTTCGATGCTCGTCGCGGTCCCGCGCGAACAGGCGACGATCATCCTGACGATGGACGTCTCCGGCTCGATGAAGGCCGTCGACGTCGAACCGAGCCGCCTCGCCGCCGCCCAGAAGGCCGCATCGGACTTCATCGACCAGCTGCCATCGACGTTCAAGGTCGGGCTCGTCGCGTTCTCGACTGCGCCGCGGATCGTCGTCGAGCCGACGACCGACCGGCTGGTCCTCCACCAGGCGCTGAGCAATCTCCGGGCCCAGGGTGGCACGGCTCTCGGCGACGCGATCGCGACCTCGCTCGAGGCGGCCGGTCTCGATCCGTCAGGGGTGACGTCGAACCCGGCCGCGACACCGACCCCGCCGGCGGGCCCATCGGCCTCGACGACGCCCGCTCCTTCCGGATCCGCCGCCCCCGGCGCGTCCAGTCAGCCGGTCGTCGCGACCGTCCTCCTCTCGGACGGGGCGAACTCGACCGGGCAGCTGGAGCCGGTCCCCGCGGCCGAGCTGGCGGCCACCCTCGGCGTCCCGGTCTACACGATCGCGCTCGGCACCGCCGACGGCGTGGTCGAGGTCCAGGACGACCAGGGCATCCCCCACATCCTGAACGTCCCGCCCGACACGGACACCCTGGCCGCGATCGCGGAGACGACCGGTGGCCGGTTCTTCGAGGCGCCGACCGCCCAGGACCTCGCCCAGATCTACCAGAGCCTCGGCTCGCGGATCGGCTACACGAACGAGGAGCAGGAGGTGACCCAGTGGTTCGCCGCCGCCGGTCTCCTGCTCGTCGTCACCGGCGCCGGCCTCGCGGCCCACTGGTTCAACCGCTTCCCGTGAGCATCCGCGACGACACCGACATGGACCCGGCACGGCGGGGGCCGTGCCGGGCCGCTGTCGCCCCGGTTCGAGCCATCGAGCGCTGCGGGGGCAGCGCGGTTCGGCCCATCGAGCTGCCCGCGGCTCCAGCCGCGGATCCATTTCGCAGCTCGGAGGTGTCGATGCACCAGCGATGACCGACAAGACCACGCCCCCTTCAGGAGAACTTCCCCGATGAATTGGAACGACCAGCCGGCCTGGGAGCCGGCCCAGCCGTCGCCGGCCGAGCCGGCGACCCTCGCCCCGCCCTCGCCCCCGAGCCCGGCGTTCGGTGGCATCCGTCGCACCATCGCGACCGCGGCCCTGGCCGTCGGCCTGCTTGTCGTCGGCGGAACGGCCGTCGTCCTGGCGGCGGATCCGTCGGCGACACCGGCCCCCAGCGCCACGACGGCCCCGTCCGGCGGGACGAACCCCTCCGGCGGGACGACGCAGCCACGGACCCACACACCCGGATCGACCAAGGACTGCCCGAACATGGGCGGCAACGGGTCGAGCGGTAGCGGATCCGGTGGATCCACGGCCCCGTCCACCAACGGGACCGAGAGCCCCTCGACCAACCTGTAGCCACGCGACGGCGGTCCGCTCCGGCGGGCCGCCGTTTCGCGTCTGGTGCGGCATGAGGCAGCGACGCGCCCTCTCGTGGGGCCCCTGATCAACCGATGAAGAACCCGGTCAGGACGCTGTGGTTGTGGCTGTCATCGACGTCGTTGGCGGCGGGTCGGGTCAGCTCTCGGCCGGCCCGGAGCCCGCGGCGACCGCCGCACTGCCGTAGGCGATGGCGGCGATCACGAGCAGCGCCACGCCGCTCGTCGGCGGCTGTCCGCCGCCCGACCAGCTGAAGGGGTCGACGCCGGCCGCGAACATCGCCGCGCTCGAGGCGGCGGCCAGCGAGGCCAACCCGGTCACGAGGACGGCGACGATCCGCAGTCCGTCGCGACCGCGGGCGAGGGCGACGGCGGTGATCACATGGAGCAGCCCGATCGCGACGAGGATCGGGGTCGCTGTCACGAGGTGGCGAGCAGCCTCGGCCTGGCTCGCGACGAGGGCGTGGGACGAGCCCACCACCTGGTTGCCGATCGCGATGCTGAACACCACGATACCCATCGTGGCCACGAGGCCGCCACCGAGGAGACGGGGGAGCGACGGCGCGGTGGGCGCAGCGGGCGCATCCGGGAAAGGGTGCTGAACGGGCGAAGCGAAGCTGGTCATGGCGCCACGTTGGGCCGGCGCGTCGGCCGACGCCACGGCCATGAATGGTCGGACGGGATGGACAGATGACGACGGTCGCCTCGCCGTTCCGGCGCCGATCGGCGAGAATCCGACAATGGCCGAGCCCGCGACCGACAGCCTGCCGACGATCCCGCTGATCGTCACCGAGCGCCTGCTCCTCCGCGAATGGCGCCCCGCGGACCGGGATCCGTTCGCCGCCCTCAACGCCGATCCACGCGTCATGGAGCACTTCCCGGCAACCCTCGGCAGGGCCGAGAGCGACGCCCTCGTCGAGCGGTTCAATGGCCACTGGACGGCGGACGGCCACGGCCTCTGGGCGATCGAGCGGACGGCCGACGGCGTCTTCCTCGGCTTCACCGGCCTGGCGTCTCCGGGCTCGTCCGACATGCCGCCGTTCGTCGAGGTCGGTTGGCGGCTCGCGGCCCACGCCTGGGGTTACGGCTACGCGACCGAAGCCGCCCGGGCGGCCGTCGATTGGGGCTTCGAGGTGCTCGGGATCGACGAGATCGCGTCGTGGACGACCGTCGCGAACGTCAGGTCGCAGGCGGTGATGCAACGGATCGGGATGACCCACGACCCAGCCGACGACTTCGATCACCCGCGGCTGCCGGTCGACCATCCCCAGCGTCGCCACGTCCTGTACCGCTTGCGCCGACCTCGGCGAGTCTCGGACGGCGGCTGAGGCGCCGAAACCGCGGCAGGAACGCGCGTCGTACCATCGCGGAGGATGGCCGTCTCGCTGGTGTCGCGCCGCGTCTTCCTCGCCGATCTGGGCCGTGGCGCGTTCGCGGTCGCGGTGCTCGGCGTCGCCGGCTGCGGCCCAGGCGGCTCGCTCGCGAGTCGGCCGCCCGGGGCGTCCGCGAGTCCATCGAGCGGCTCGTCGGTTCCATCGGGCGGATCCGGTGACCCGGGCTCGGCAGCGCCCGCATCGTCCGGCACCGGATCGACCGATCCGGGCGGCGCCGTCACGTGGACGCGTGTGAACCTCGGGTTCGTCTCGGCCTACCTCCTCGTTCGGGCCGGCGAGGCGGCCGTCGTCGACACGGGCGTGGCGGGCAGCGAGGACGAGATCGCTGCGGCGCTGACCGGGATCGGCCTCGACTGGTCGGCCGTCGGGCACGTGATCCTCACCCACAAGCACG
>DASUPH010000149.1:0-2853 GCA_036276275.1 Candidatus Limnocylindrales bacterium | reverse complement strand
GGGCGGTCCTGGAAGTAGGGATGGGCCGTCATCGCGTCGACCGCCGAGCGCAGACCGGTCTCGTCCCGGAGGGCCGCCGACAGGGCCCCCACGGCATACCATCGATTCGGCGACCCGATGGCGCCGCCGTAATCCTCGTCGCCGATACCCGGCGCCAGCTCGGTGCTCTCGACCGTCTCGAAGCGCCGCCGGGCCTCGCCCAGGTCGGACAGCCGATCGAGCCACGGGAGGCCGATCTCCGTGATCCGGTCGTGGGCGTCGTTCACGACGATGTCCAGGTTGGAGCCGTCGCCCAGGACGTACCAGACATCGGGCCGGTCGACCCATGAGCCGAGCGACGGTTGCGGTGCCCGCGGATCGAACCAGCGCCGGGCAGCCGGCTCGTTGGGCTGGACGATGCCCTTGCCGAGGTGCTTGCGCGCCTGGCAATGCCACTCGGGCGGCCGGGACCAGTCGGGGATGAAGGCGGCGACCGGGGTCTGCTCCGCGATGGCCGGGTAGAAGACGCCGAGGTTCACGCCGAACGAGAACGTCGTCGACCCGATCGCCTCGGCAAGGTAGCTGTTGAACGACTGGAAGTTCACGACCTGGACCGCGCCGGGTCGATCGCGCCAGGCGGTCCGGGGCGTCCGCCGGGAGAACCCGAGCCGCTTGAGGTCGGGCCACACGATCTCGCGCAGGACGCGGTTGACGGCCTTCGCGTCGATGGTCCCGGTCGCGGCCTGGGCTCGCCGACCGCTCACGGTCGGTACTCGACGCCCTTCGACGACGGGGCGCCCGGCTTCGCGGGCAACGCCGTTCCGATGAGGTCCGCGTACGACGCCAGGCCGCGCCGACGGCACTCCCCGGCGAGCTCGTCGACGAGCCGGACCGGCAAGGTCGGGTCGGCAAAGATCGCCGTGCCCACCTGGACCGCCACGGCGCCGACGGCCAGGAAGTCGAGCACGTCCGCGAGCTCCGTGACGCCGCCGATCGCGACAATGGGGATGTCGACGATCTGGCTGACCTCGTACACGATCCGCAGCGCGACCGGCTTGATCGCCGGGCCCGACAGGCCGCCGTAGATGTTGCCGAGGAGCGGCTTCGTCCGACTCGCTGCGACCGCGATCCCGGACAGGGTGTTGATCGCGGTCAGGGCGTCGGCACCGGCGTCGGCGATCGCCCGGGCGATCGGCCGGACGTCGGCCACGTTCGGTGACAGCTTGACGAGCAGCGGCAGCTCCGTCGCGCGCCGGACCGCGGCCGTCACCTCGCCCGCGGCACCGGCGTCGATGGCGAACTGGAGACCGCCGCGTCCCACGTTCGGGCAGCTGATGTTGAGCTCGATGCCGGCCACGCCGGGCACGCCCTCGAGCCGCCGGACGACCTCGACATAGTCCGCGACGGACTCGCCGGCGACGTTGACGATCACCGCGGTCTTCCAGCCGACCCACGTCTGGGCGTACTTCTCGATCACGGCGTCGACACCGGGGTTCTGGAGGCCGATCGAGTTCAGCATCCCGCCCGGCGTCTCGGTCACCCGCGGGGTGACGTTCCCGATCCGCGGCCTGAGCGTCGTGCCCTTGCAGCAGATGGCGCCGAGCCGGTCGACCTCGACGACGTCGCCGTACTCGATGCCGTAGCCGAAGGTCCCCGACGCGACGAGGATCGGGTTGGCGAGGACGAGCCCGCGCCCGAGATCGACGGTCAGGTCGACCTCTGCAGTCTCGGCGGCCCGAGTTGGAGCGTCCGGCACGGCGACCGCCTCGACGCGGGGAGCCGCCGTGCGAGGCGGCCGAGGCTGCAGCGTCGACGTGGACGCGGCCATCGACGCCTGCTTCCGGCGCGGCGTCGGGCCACGCTGGATCCCGCCCGGCCGGACGTCGGGTGTCGTCGTGACCCGTCGCTTCGCTTTCACCAGCCGGCCTCCCAGGCGACTTCCTCGGCGGCGAACACGGGGCCCTCGCGGCAGACGCGCTGCGGAGCACCGTTCGTGCCCATGATCACGCAGCCGAGACAGGCGCCGACCGCGCAGCCCATGTTCTGCTCCATCGAGACCTGGAGGAACGACTTCCGGCGGGCGGCCGGCGAGCCGACCGGAGCGGCCCTGCCGCCGCCCCGTTTCCGGCCGAGGCTGGCGACGCCGAGACGCTCGCGGCGGCCCGTCGCGAGCCGGGCCAGGGCCGCCAGCATCGGGGCCGGCCCGCAGGCGAACGCCTGGTCAGCCCACGCCTCGTAGCCAGGAACGAGCTCGGTGACGAAGCCGCGGTGGCCCACCGAGCCGTCGTCGGTCGCGATCACGTACTCGACCTCGTCGGGCAGGAGCGACGTGGGATAGACCTCGCGGGCGCCCGCGGCCCCGAACAGGAGCGTCACCTGGCGGCCGTCCCGGATCGCCTCGTCGACGAGGAAGCGGACGCCGGCCATCCCGAGCCCGCCGGCGACGATGAGCAGATGGCTCGAGCGGGAGTCGACCTCGAACGGCCGCCCGAGCGGGCCGAGCATGTCGACGGCGTCTCCCGGGCGAAGGGCGGTGAACCACTCCGTCCCGCGACCGATCGTCCGGAAGTGGATCGTGATCGTGCCCGTGACGGCGTCGGCGGTGTTGATCGAGAACGGGCGACGCAGGACGAGCCCGGACAGGTCACCGGTCCTGACGTGGACGAATTGGCCTGCCCGCGAGCCCCTCGCGAGCTCCGGGGCGTGGAACGATTGGAGCCACTGACCCGGAAGGATCTCCCGGCTGTCGACCAGCTCGGTCCGCACGAGCCGCATCGTCACCGGCGGGCGTCGCCCTCCCCGGTCCCGTTGCCCCCGGGCTCGCCGTCGTCGTCGTCGGACGCGCCCTCGCCCGCCGCGCTGGGCGCGGCGTCC
>DASUPH010000148.1:0-12085 GCA_036276275.1 Candidatus Limnocylindrales bacterium | reverse complement strand
ACCGGCCGCCGGGCCAGCGGGCGTCGCGGCCGCTCCCGGACGTCGACCTCGACGAGGCCGCGCCGGGCGAGGCCGGCCACGGCGCCGGTCCCGTGCCGATCCGCCAGCCCCGTGCCGGGAACGCCGTCGTCCGGCCCCACGAGGAGATCCGCCAGGGCACCGAGCTGGCGGGGCCCGAGCGGGCGTCCCGCCGGGCGCTCCCCGGCGGCGACGGCACGTGCGGACGCCCGACCCGCGACGGTCAGGCGGATCCAGCGGGCGAAGCGGGGCCCGGCGCCCGCTGCCTGGAGCGTCCAGTCGAGGGTCACAAGCCCACGCGTCTCGAGGGTCCGCAGCCGACGGACGAGGGCGGCCCGCCCATCGGCCATCACCAGGTCGCGGATCGGGCGCGGGCCGCGCTCCAGCTGATCGAGCAGGTCTCGCTCGACCGCCGCGAGGTCGTCCGGTGGATCGCCGGGTCGCCGCTCGGCGATCAGCTCGAGCCGTTCGAGCAAACCTGGCGGGAGCATTGCCCGCAGGACCAGGGACGGTGGCGCGAGATAGTGGTCGGCGATCCAGCGAGCGAGGCGGAGCGCGAGTGGCGGAAGGAGCGGCCCGTCGGCCCGGACGCGGCCGGCGATCGGTTTCGCCGCGACGCCGGGCGGCGGCTCGCCCGGGCCGAGAACGATGCCCACGGCCTGTCGCCGACCGAACTCGACGAGGACGGCCTCGCCGTCGGCGAGGTCCGCGAGGCCATCGGGGACGGCGTAGCTGTAGGTCCGGTTGCCGCCACCCCCGGCCGCGTCGATCGCGACGTCGACGTGACGCAGAGCCGCCGACGCCGGCGCGACGACGGCAAGCAGGCCCGGCCCCATCGCCGGGGACTCCTAGACCCGGACCCGGCGGTCCGGGTGGCGACGATGCTCCTCGGCGATGATCTCGTCGATCGCCGCGGCCGTCCGCTCGACCTGGCCCGTTTCGTTGACGACGAACTGGTCGTAGTCGCCCTGGCGGGCCAGCTCAAGGGCGGCGTTCCGCTGGCGCAGCTCGAGCTCGTCCGCGGTCTCGGTGGCCCGCGACCGGAGCCGCTGGAAGAGGGTCTCGAGGGACGGCGGAAGGACGAAGATCAGGAGGGCCTGGGTGACCTGCTCCTTCACGACCTGGGCGCCCTGGACGTCGATCTTCAGGATCGCGTCCCTCCCGGCGGCAAGCGCCGCGCGGACCTGGTCGCGCGGCGAGCCATACCAGTTCCCGTGGACCTCGTTCGCCTCCAGGAAGCCGCGGGCGTCGCGGATTCGGAGGAACTCGTCGCGGCTGACGAAGTGGTAGTCGACGCCGTCGACCTCGCGGGCCCGCGGGGCCCGGGTCGTGACGGTCACGACGTAGTGCCGCTGCCCCTCGCGGCCCGTCTCGCGCGCATCGCGGCGAAGGGCGTCGATGATCGTGTCCTTGCCCACCCCCGACGGTCCCGAGATGATGACCAGGAGCGCGCCCGGCGCGCCGTCGATCGTGTAGTCGGGCCGGCCGGGATCGTCGGAGATCTGGCCCGTCGCCGCGGCGGACATCTCCGGGAGCTTGTTCGGGTCGATGGAGTCGGTCAACGCCGGCCCTCCGGCCCGGCCAGGTCGCTCGCCGCACCACGCAGCCCGTCGAGGACGCCCTCCAGCTCGGGCGGCAACGGCGCCTCGGCCCGGATCAGGTTGCCATCGCTCGGCGAGGTGAGCTGGAGCCGCCAGGCGTGGAGGAAGAGGCGCCCGAGCGGCGGCCAGTCTCCGGCCGGTCGCGGCCCCTTCCGGGACGTCCCGGTGCCGTAGACGGGGTCGCCGGCGACGGGATGACCGATCGCCTCGAGATGGACCCGGATCTGGTGGGTCCGGCCGGTCACGAGATCGAGCTCCAGCAACGTCCACCCGGCGAACCGCTCCCGGACCCGGTAGCCGGTCGTCGACGCCCGGCCGTCTGGGACGACGGCCATTCGGGTCCGGTGCTTGGGGTCGCGTCCGATCGGCGCCTCGATCCGACCGACCTCCGCGGACACCGCGCCGAGGACGAGGGCGAGGTACGTCTTCTTCACCCGGCGGGCCTTGAGCTGGGCCATCAGCGAGTGCTGCGCGGTGTCGGTCCGGGCGACCATGAGCAGTCCGCTGGTGTCGCGGTCGAGGCGGTGGACGATCCCCGGCCGCTGGACGCCCGCGATCCCGCCGAAGGACCCGGCGTCGAGGGCCAGCAGGGCGTTGACGAGCGTGCCGCTGCCGTGACCGGGCGATGGATGGACGACGAGGCCGGCCGGCTTGTCGACGATCAGGAGGTCGGCGTCCTCGTACACGATCCGGACGGGGATCTCCGGCGCCGGAGCCATGTCCAGGAGCTCCGGCTCGGGGACGACGAGGCGGAGGGACGTGCCGGGGCCGATCACCGCGTTCGCCTTCAGCGGGACGCCGTCCGTGGTCAGGTTGCCGGCCGAGATGAGCTTCTGGACGTGGCTCCGCGATAGCCCGGTGACGTCGGCAACGTATCGATCGACGCGCTGGGTGGCGGCATCGGGCGGGACCTGGAGGGAGTGGGTCCCCGGGCCGGTCATCGCTCGCCGCCGGGGGCGGCCGGTCGCGGTTCGGTCGGTGCGACGGGGTCGGCGCCCGCCGGCGAAGCGTCGGTTGCCGGTCCCGCCTCGGCTCCCGCGGCGGCGGCCGCCGGGCGCACCGGCTCCGCGAGCGATGGGCGGAGAGCCGCGACGAACAGGAGGACGATCGCGAGGCTGATCGCCGCATCGGCCACGTTGAAGGTGTACCACCGGACGTTGCCGAGCCCGCCGTCGACGAAGTCGACCACGTAGCCGAGCCGGAGCCGATCGAGCATGTTGCCGATCGCGCCGCCGAGCAGGAGCCCGAGCGTCAGCGTCATGTAGGTGCTGCCGCCGGTCCGGCTGTGGTAGACGACGATCAGGGCGATCACGCCGAGCGAGAAGATCCCGAACATCGCCGCGTTGTCCTTGAACAGCCCGAACAGCGCACCGCTGTTCTGGCTGAAGACGATTCGGACGAGGTCGCCGATGATCGGTCGCGACTCGCCCGGCCGGAGGGAGCCGGTGACCACGGCCTTCGTCGCCTGGTCGACGACGACGATCGCGACGGCCAGCCCGATGAAGAGGGGCCAGCGCACGCGTGTGCCCGGTCGGCTCGTCATTCGGCCCCCGCCGGGTGGCGGCGCAATCCGATCGCGACCGGGCCACCCGACAACGCGATCGAGCCGCGCGTCACCGTCGCATCCGCCGGCGCGGACCCACGCTCGACCCGGTCCGCCAGCGTCTCCTCGGCGACCTCCCCGAGATGGACGGCGACCGCATCGTCGAGCCCATCGAGCCACAGCTCGATCCGGTCGTCCAGCGCCAGACTGGCCTCCTTGCGGAGGTCCTGGATCGCCCGCTGGAGCTCCCGCGCGTCGCCCTCCGCCCGGAGCTCGGGGCTGATCTCCGTGTCGATGACGACGACGAGGCCCTCGTCATGGGCGACGGCCGTCCCCGGCAGCGGCATGGCCAGGATCTCGATCTCGTCCCGCGCGAGGTGGACGCCGGCGAGCGTCACCGACCCGTCGGCGTGGTACTCGACGGCATTGTCGCGGGCGGCGGCCATGATGGCGGGGATCGCCGCGCCGTGCTTCCTGCCGATCTTGGGCAGGAGCGGCTTCACCCGACGCTCGACCAGCGCCGACCCGTCACCGATCAGTTCGACGGTCCCGACGTTCACCTCGTCCCGGATCAACGCCAGGAGCGCGTCGCGGTCCGGCAGGTCGCCTCCGGGCAGGGCGATCCACAACCGGGCCAGCGGCTGGCGGGTCCTGATCCCCGCCGTTCCGCGCAGCGTTCGCGCCAGCTCGACCGCCGTCCGGGCGGTCGTCATCGCCCGTTCCAGCGCCTCGTCGCGGGAACCGTCGAGCTCGTCCGACGGCCATCGCGTCAGGTGGACCGAATCGGGTGCCTCGGCGAGACCGGAGGTCAGGTTGCCGTAGATCGACTCGGTCAGGAACGGCATGATCGGAGCGGCCATCCGGCTGAGCGCCAGGAGCGCGCCGTGGAGCGTCGCGAAGGCGGCATCGCGGTCCGCGGCGTCGTCGTTCCGCGAGAAACGCTTGCGCGACAGGCGGAGGTACCAGGTCGACAGATCTTCGATGAACGTCGCGATCGCCTTCGTCGCGCCGAGCGCGTCGAAGTCGGCCAGTCGGTCCCGAACCCCGGCCGCGCTGCCGGCCGCCCGAGACCGAATCCAGCGATCGAGGACCGGCCCGTGCCCCCCATGGCCACCGCTCGCCTGGTCCGCTCCCGGCGTCCAGCGCGCCAGCCGCGCATACGTCACGAAGAACGAGTAGACGTTCCACAGGATCAGGAGCTCGCGGCGGGCCTCGTCGGCGGCATGCCAGCCGAACAGGATGTTCTCCTCGGGCCGCGCCTTGGCGAACATCCAGCGCATGACGTCCACGCCCATCCGCTCGGCAGCTTCGTCGAACTCGATCGCGTTTCCCCAGCTCTTGTGCATCGGCCGGCCGTCCTCGCCGAAGACGAGGGCGTAGCCAAAGATCGTCTTGAACGGCGGCTCGCGACGCAGGACCGTCGACATCGCGAGCATCGAGTAGAACCAGTTGCGGAACTGGCCGGGGAAGCTCTCCGTGATGAAGTCGGCGGGGAACCACTCCCGCCAGTAGCCGGGATCCTCGCGGAAGTGGAGCGTCGAGAACGGCACGATTCCGGCGTCCAGCCAGGGATTGCCGACGTCCTTGATTCGCCTCACCGGCTCACCGCAGGACCGGCACTTGATCGTGACTTCGTCGACGAACGGCCGATGGGGCGTATGACCCTCGAACCGATCCCAGCCGTCCACCGCCCGTTCGCGCAGCTCCTGACGGCCGCCGACGACGTCGAACGTCCCGCACGCCGGACAGTCATAGATCGGCAGCGCCAGCCCCCAGTAACGCTTCTTGCTGATCATCCAGTCGTGCATGTTCATGAGCCAGTCGAGCTCGCGCTCGTAGCCGAAGGACGGGATCCACCGGATCTGGTCGACGACCTCCATGATCTGGTAGCGGAGGCTCGCGTCGACCTGCTCCTTCGTGAGCGTCTCGCGCGGTTGGTCGTAGACCGGGCCCATCGAGATGAACCACTCGTCCACGAGCCGGAAGAGCAGCGGCGTATTGCATCGCCAGCAGTGGGGATATCGGTGCGTGTACGGCTCCAGGTGGTAGAAGAAGCCACGCCGTTCGAGATCGTCGACGATCTCCTCCGCCACCTCGGGTGCGGACTTGCCGCTGAGCCAATCGAAGCCGTCGTAATACCGGCCATCCTCGTCGATGGGCCCGATGACGGGCAGCCCCAGGGTCTTCCCCAGCTGGTAGTCCTCCGCCCCGGCCCCCGGCGCGATGTGGACGATGCCCGTGCCCTCGTCCTCTCCGACCTCGGCCCAGGGGATGACCCGATGCTCGTACGGAGTGCCAGGGTCGTCGCGCGTGCCATCGGCGAAGGCCTCGCGGACGGCGGGTAGCTCGTCGAACGGCCCGGCGTAGCGCCAACCGAGCATTTCCCGACCGAGCTTCGACTCGAGGACCTCGAACGGGCCGACGACCGCCTGCTTGAGCCTGCCCTTGCCCACCCAGAATGACTGGTCGCCCTGGCGGATCCGGGCGTACTCCTGGTCCGGCCCGACCGCCGCCGCGACGTTTGCGGCCAGGGTCCAGGGCGTCGTCGTCCAGACCAGGAGCGACTCGCCCGGCCGATCCGCGAGCGGAAGGCGTACGGTGAGCCCGGGATCCTCCCGGTCGGCGTAGCCCTCGTTCATCTCCATCTGCGACAGGCCCGTCCCGCAGCGCGGGCACCACGGCATCGAGTCGTGACCCTTGTAGACCCAGCCGCGCTTATGGCACTCGGCGAGGAAGCCCCAGATGAGGTCGTTGTTCTCGTTGCTGAACGTGTAGTAGCTGCCGCCGAGCTCCGGATGCCCGAGGCGGCCGACGAGCATCTCGGCCGTGTCAGTGAGCGGCCCGTTCGGTCCCGTGATCGTCATGACATGCGACGGGTCGGCCGCCAGCGCCTCGCCCAGTCGCCGCAGCTCGGCGGGGTCGTCCCAGTCCATCCACATCCCGAGCCGGATGCTCTGCTCGGTCTGGCGGGCGGCGAACGTCAGGACGCGCTGCTTGCAGAGCGACACGAACTCGGCGATCCCGTAGGCCTCGATGTCGCGCTTGCTCGTGAAGCCGAGGTCGCGCTCGACGTTGACCTCGACCCAGAGTCCCTGGCAGTCGAACCCGTTCTGGTAGCGCTGGTCCTCGCCGAGCATCGCGTGGAAGCGCTGGAAGAGGTCCTTGTAGGCCCGTCCCCAGGCGTGGTGGACGCCCATCGGGTTGTTGGCGGTGATCGGCCCGTCCAGGAAGCTCCACTTCGGACCGCCGGCGTTCTGGGCGCGGAGGCGCTCGAACGTCCGACGCTCGCGCCACTCGGCCAGGGTCGCGTTCTCCTGGGCGACGAGGTCGGGTTTCGCGTTGACGGGTCGGAACATCGGGCCTCGGCTGGACGGTAGGGCGACGGTCGTGGGCGGCTCGGCTCCGACGGAGTCGCGAAGCCTCGGCTCCCCGCCAGCGCGACGCCGCGGCCTGGCGGGCCGCGCAGCCCGGCCGAGCGAGTCCCGGCGACGGTCGTCGGGTGTCCGAGTATCCTACCCGCGATGCAGCGCGCGCAGGAGTCGCGGCCGCGAGGGCGATCCCCGTTCGTCGCCGCGTTCCTCTCCCTCCTCTTTCCGGGACTCGGCCATGCCTATGTCGGCGCCCAGCAGCGCGCGCTCGCCTTCGCCGCGCCGCCGATCCTGCTGGCCGCCCTTGTCGCCGGCGTCGCACTCCGGGCCAGGCCGACGGACCTGATCGCGTTCGTTCTCACGCCGTGGGTCCTGCCCGGTGTCTTCGTCCTCAACCTCGCCCTGCTCCTCTACCGCCTCGTCGCGATCATCGACGCCTATCGCGTCACCGCCTACCTCAATGCCCTCGCGACGAGCGGCGGCGGACGGGCCGGCCGGCCTCGCGTCGTGTTCAACCCGATCTCGATCGGCGGGCTCCTGGCCGTGATCCTGGTGATGGCCGGCGCCCATGTCGTCGTCGCCCGCTACGACCTGATCGCTCTCGGTGCGCTGAACGACAAGTGCATGTTCCTCGCGGAGGACACGGCGGGAACCGCCGACTGCGACAGCGGATCGCCATCGCCGTCGGGCTCGGCCGGGGCGACCGACGAACCACTCGACAGCGCCGCGCCGACCTCGACGCCGCCGCCCGTCCAGGGCTCGGACCTGCCGAACGTGACGATCCCGCCGTGGAACGGCACCGAGCGGCTGAACATCCTCCTGATCGGCTCGGACCAGCGGCCGCACGAAGGCACGTACAACACGGACACGCTGATCGTCGTCTCGATCGACCCGACCTCGAAGCAGGTCGCGATGTTCAGCCTGCCGCGCGACTCGTCAGGGATCCCGATGCCGCCCGGTCCCCTCTCACGGGCGTACCCGAACGGCTACCAGCTGAAGATCAACTCGTTCTTCACGACCGTCCGGAATCGCGCCGATCTCGTCCCGGGCACGAGCAAGACCCGCGGCTACAACGGGCTGAAGGCGGTCCTCGGCGAGCTCTACGACCTCGACATCAAGTACTTCGTCGAGGTCAACTTCGACGGCTTCAAGCAGGTCGTCGACGCCCTGGGCGGGGTGACGATCAACGTCCAGGTCCCGGTCCTCGACGAGAGCTACCCGAGTGATACCGGTCGCCTGTCTCGGGTCTACATCCCGGCCGGGATCCAGCACATGACCGGCGCCGAGGCGCTCGTCTATGCCCGGTCCCGGCATGGCTCGGATGACTTCGATCGCGGTTACCGGCAGCAGCGCGTCCTGACCTCGCTCCGTGAACAGGCCGACATCGCCAACCTGATCCCGCGCATCTCGGAGCTCCTGGCGGCCGTCAAGGCGACCGTCCGGACCGATATCCCGCAAGGCGAGCTGGCCAAGCTGGCGGGTCTCGCGGGCAGCGTCGACACGAAGAACATCCGCTCGTACGTGTTCTCGTTCCCGCGCTACGGGACCGAGGTCCGCGCCCCCGTCTACAAGTACTTCCCGGACGTCAACAGGATCCGGGCGGCGGTCGCGAGCGCCTTCAAGGTCGACCCGCAGCTCGAGGAGACGCGCGCTGCCCTCGGCCAGGAGAACGCCTCGATCTGGGTCCTGAACGGCTCCGGCCGGCAGGGTCAGGCGTCGACGCTCGCGGCCTATCTCGACTACTACGGCCTGACGACGTCCGCCCCGAACCAGAAGCCCGATCCGGCGGCGTTCAGCGGCACCCGGATCGTCGTCTACAACGGCGCGGAGGCGCGCCTGACCGAGACGATCGACTTCCTCGAGACGACCTTCAAGACGAAGGTCCAGCTCAAGACCGATCCGGCCGTCGGCGCCGAAGTCCTGATCACGACGTCCGGCGCGACCCCGAACCTGACCCCGCCGCCAAGCAGCTGAGGCCGGTCGCGCCCTGCGGTTTCTGTCAAGCGCACCCCAGGCGGTCGTCAGGCAGCGGCTCGATGCGAGTCGCGCCTTCGCCAAGCACGACGACGGCTGTGGAAACCGCCAGATGAGCACTCAGACGGTCGGATGACAGGAAGCGCCCGGCTAACGACCGCCTGGCATCCATCTGACAAATACCGCGCCCCGCGGCACAACGCCGCGATCGGCGGCGAAGACGCGACAGCCCTTAGTCGGGGATCTCCGTGAGCCAGTGGCTGTACTCCGGCAGGCGCCCTCGGACCGCGTCGAAGTAGCGATCGCGGATCAGGCTGGAGATCGGACCCACCTGGCCCGAACCGACCGGCCGATGGTCGATCTCGATCACCGGCGAGATCTGGACGCCGGTTCCGCACAGGAAGATCTCGTCGGCAACGTAGAGCTCGGACCGGTCGATCGAGCGGACCTCGACCGGGATCTTCTCCTTGGCGAGGAGCTCGATCATCGCCTTGCGGGTCACGCCCTCGAGTAGATCGTCGTTCACCGGCGGGGTCAGGGCGACGCCGTCGCGGATCACGAACACGTTCGCCGCCGACGCCTCGTTGACGTGCCCGTCGGCCGTCAGGACGATCGCCTCCTCGAAGCCGTTGAGCTCCGCCTCGGACTTCTGGAACGCCATGTTCACGTAGCCGCCGACGATCTTGCCCCGCGCCGGGATCGCCTCGTCGGCGTTCCGCCGCCAGGTCGAGGTCATGACCCGGATCCCGGCATCGGTGTCGATGTAGTTCCCGAACGGGATCGCGATGATGTAGAGCTCGTTCTCGAGGCGGTGGAGGCGGACGCCGATCGCCTTCGTCGACTTGTAGAACGACGGCCGGATGTAGGCGTCCTCGTGGAACCCATTCCGGCGGATCGTCTCGACGATCAGCCGGGTGAGCTCGTCGACCGACGGAACGTTCTCCATCAGGAGGATCCGGCAGGACTGCCGGATGCGCTCGACGTGCTCGCGGATCTTCAGCCCGTAGAGCTTGCCCTGGTCCGCGTTCCAGTAGGCCCGGATTCCCTCGAACGTCGCGGTCCCGTACATGAACGCGTGGGTCATGATGCTGACCTTGGCGTCGCGCATCGGGACGAAGTCGCCTTCGAAGTAGCAGATCACGCTCTCGAGATCGCGGGCGGCCGCCGGCGTGGTCGCGGCGTGAGGATCGGCACCGGTCGCGACGGGAGCCGACGCGGGCGTGGCCCCCGCCGGGCTCGACTTCTGGGTCAGCATTCGGACTCCTGCCTGCTCGGCGGCGGTCGCGCCGCGGGCTCGTCGAACGTTCGGCCGAGTATAGCAATCGGCCTAGAAGACACCCATCAGGGCGGCGATGACCGCGACGAGGTAGACGACGTAGAAGACACCGCCGACGAGGAGGCGGCGGCCGGTCAGCCGGCCCGCGCGGGCCATCGGAATGAAGATGAGGGCCGACGACAGGAAGGCGATCCCGGCCGAGGCGAAGGCGAGCCGGCTGCCGTCGGTGAAGTGCCAGGCGTTGGACGCGAACAGGAGCGCGACGACGGTCGGAATCGTGGACTGGAACACCATCGCCCCGGTGATATTGCCCATGGCCAGGGTGTCCTTCCCCTGGCGAACCCAGATGACCGAGTTGAACTTCTCCGGCAGCTCGGTGGCGATCGGGGCGATGACCAGGGCAAGCAGCGCCTCGTCCAGGCCGAACGACGTCGCAAGATGCTCGACGGCACCAACGAAGAAGTACGCGCCGGCGACGATCAGCCCGAGCGCCGCGAGGACCTGGATGTTCACCGTCCGGAGGCGCGGCACCGTCGGATCCGCGAGCTTGGTCCGGTCGTCGAGGCGGCGGAAGCGGAGCGGGGCGAGATCCTCGGCGTCGACGTCGGGATCGTCCTCGAAATGACCTTTGACGTACCAGGCATAGATGCCGATGAGGAGCGCGGCGACGATCCACTTCAGCCAGACCGGCTCGAGCGGCAGGAACGCCGCGCCGATGGCGAGTGCGTAGGCGATCGCGAAGTAGCGCATGTCGTGAGCGAGGACCCCCGTGTCGACCGGCATCTCGGAACGACCGGGTCGATTACGGGCGACGATCAGGACCGCGACGCCGGTCACGAACATCGCCAGGGTCGAGAGCATGAACGGCGCGCCCAGGATCGCCCCGACGCCCACGTGGTTCGACGCTTCGGACCCGCCGCCGGACAGGATCGCGATGATCGGGATCATCGTCTCGGGCAGGGCCGTTCCGACGGCCGCGAGGACCGAGCCGACGGCGCCTTCGGCCAGCTCGAGCTTGCGGCCGAACCACTCGATCCCGTTCGTGAAGAGCTCCGCTCCGAACAGAATGACGACGAAGGCACCCGCGAGGACGAGGAGGTCCACGTCAGCTCTCGAGGCCGCGAGCGAGCGCGACGCTGAGCGCGATCACCAGCAGGATCAGGGCCGCCACGACCGTCATCGTCCGCTCGCCGCGCCGGATGTAGCCGACGAGCGAAGCCACGACGCGGGCGGCCGGCGTCGCCAGGACGGCGATCAGGCCGAGCCACAGGAAGCCGGTCGGCCGGAGTGCGAGGAGATCCGGGACGAGCGTCGTCGGGTCGAACACGGGGCCGCCCGAGCGCGGGCCGATCCCGCCCGCGAGCATGAGCACGACGCCGATCACGAGAAGGGCGACCGAGGCGTAGGTCCCCAGCGTCAGAAGGCGCGCGATCGATCGCTCGAGGTCCGCCGGTGGGGCGCCCGGCGCGGCTGGACCGGCAGTCGCGGCGGGCGCGGCCTTGGTGCTCGTCATGCGAGCGCTCGCTGCAGCATCTGCCAGGCAGTGTAGATGAGGATCGCGACGAAGAGCCCGCGCAGGATCCGGACGTCGATCCGGTGGGCCGCCCGCGAACCGATGCTGGCTCCGAGGAACACGCCGATCGCGGTTGGCGCGGCGACGTACGGGTCGATCCCGCCCCGGAGCAGGTAGATGATCGCGCTGGCCGACGCGGTGATCCCGATCATCAGGTTGCTCGTGGCGGTCGCGACCCGCAGCGGCACGCCCATCACGACGTGCATGACCGGGACCTTGATCAGGCCGCCGCCGATCCCGAGGAGCGCCGACACGACACCGGCCCCGACGCTGCCGAGCGCCCCGAACCCCAGTCGATGCACGCGGTAGCCGGGTCCGGACAACCCGGCCGCGAAGGAGCCGTCGGCCGCGGGCGGAGGTTCATCGGTCGGATTCGGCAGGACCGCCGTCGCCGGCGCGTCAACGTCACTCCGCCCGGCGACGGCCGGAGCCGGTGGTTCGCCGGCGGCGAGCGCGGACTCGCGGGGACGGGCCATCGTCACGGCGACATAGACGAGAAGCCCACCGAACAGGAGCTGCAGCACGCGCTCGGGCAGCAGGAAGGCGACGAGGCCGCCGATCAGCGCGCCGCACGCCGTGAACAGCTCGAGCGTCATCCCGAGGCGGAGGTTCGCGACATGCCGCTCGAGATAGACGCCCGCCGCGGCTCCGCTCGTGACGATGACGCAGACGAGGCTGACCCCGACGGCCTTGATGAGCGCCAGCCCGAATCCGAGCGTCAGGAGCGGGACG